>CAUJJV010000277.1 GCA_963205375.1 Pseudomonadota bacterium | reverse complement strand
AACCGCTTTGGTGCGGTCAACGAAATCGGGGTGTTTGCCATGACGGAGAAAGGTCTCAAGGGCGTGTCCAACCCCAGCGCCATTTTTCTGAGCCAGCATGCCGAGCCGGTGCCCGGCAGTTGCGTGATGGTGACGCTGGAGGGCACGCGCCCGATGCTGGTCGAAATTCAGGCGCTGGTCGACAGTGGTGGCCCCAGCCCGCGCCGCTTGAGCGTGGGCCTGGACAAAGACCGTCTGGCCATGCTGCTGGCGGTGTTGCACCGCCATGCGGGGGTCGCTTGCATGGACCAGGACGTGTTTGTGAATGCGGTGGGCGGTGTGCGCATCAGCGAGCCGGCCGCCGATCTGGCGGTGATGTTGTCCATTACCTCCAGCCTGCGCGGCAAGCCCCTGCCCAAAGGCTTCATTGCCTTTGGTGAAGTGGGGCTGGCCGGCGAGGTGCGCCCGGCGCCGCGGGGCCAGGAACGCCTGAAAGAAGCCGCCAAGCTGGGCTTCAGCGTGGCTGTGGTGCCCAAGGCCAATGCGCCCAAGAAGCCGATAGAGGGCCTGACCATCCATGCGGTGGAGCGGGTAGAGCAGGCCATGGAGGTGGTGCGCTCCCTGACCTGAGTCAGTTCGACACTTGCGGGTTGTCTTTGCGTAAAGGGAGGGCCGTGGTTACCATGATCCTCTGAATGGAGATACGTACATGAAATTGAGCAATATGTCACTGGCAGCCAAACTCTGGCTGGCCCTGGGGGTGGTGGTTGGCCTGCTGGTATTTATTCTGGTGGTGTCTGGCGCGCGCGGTGCGGCCCTGAGTGCGAGGCTGGATGCCGATGCGGCCGAGCGCGTCATCAAGGCGCGGGAGTTTTCGCGCTGGGTCGGGTTGACAGAAACCAGTACCACCCGCACGACGGCATCGCTGATGAGTGCCGACCCTGCAGTGACCGTTTTTTACAAGGACTCGATCGCAGCGGGCTTGCAGGAGATCAGCGACCTGCGCAAGAAGATTCTGGAAATGAACAACTCCGAGGCAACAAAAGCGTTGATTGCCCGGTCTGTGGAGGAGGGTGGCGCCGTTCGGGCATCGATCATCAAGGCCACACAGACCAAAGCTGCGGGTGACCAGGAAGGTGCACTCAAGGAGTTGAATGGGGTGCTGGTCCCGGCGGTCAACAAGTACATGGCCACTTTGCGCGAAATGATTGCGTTGCAAGCCAAGGAATTCGAAGAGGCCAAGCTGGAGTATGCGAAACAGCGTGACGACGCGGCCTTATTTGCCCGGCTGATGGTTGCGGTGCTGGTACTGGTTTTGATTGGTGGCACGCTGCTCCTGATCAAGCAGATCCGCCAGCCCCTGCACGATGCCATCGCGGTGGCCGAGACCATTGCCTCGGGTGACCTGACAGCGAAAGTCGACACCACGCGCGGCGACGAATTCGGCCAGATGATGCGCGCCATCGCCCATATGCAGGACCGGCTGGTCCATCTGGTCGCGGATGTACGTCGGGGTACCGACAGCATGGCCAGTGTGAGCGAAGAGATCGCCGCGGGCAACAACGACCTGTCCCAGCGCACCGAGCAGTCGGCGGCCAGCCTGGAAGAAACGGCGTCCAGCATGCAGCAGCTCACTGCCACCGTCAAACAGTCTGCCGACTCGGCACGCCAGGCGAACCAGCTGGCCGCTTCTGCCGCCCAGGTGGCGCAGCGCGGTGGTCAGGTGGTGGGTCAGGTGGTCAGCACCATGGACGACATCAACGCCAGTTCACGCAAAATTTCCGACATCATCAGCGTGATCGACGGTATCGCGTTCCAGACCAATATTCTGGCGTTGAACGCTGCCGTGGAGGCTGCCCGCGCAGGCGAACAGGGCCGGGGCTTCGCTGTGGTGGCCAGTGAGGTGCGTAGCCTGGCCGGACGCTCGGCCGATGCGGCCAAGGAAATCAAGCTGCTGATCAATACCAGCGTCGAGAAGGTCGAAGGCGGATCCGCATTGGTGGCACAAGCGGGTGAAACCATGACCGAGATCGTGTCGTCCGTGCAGCGTGTGACCGACATCATGGGTGAGATTACAGCCGCCGCTTCCGAGCAGTCCGATGGTATTGCCCAGGTCAACAGTGCGATTGGTCACCTGGACCAGATGACGCAGCAGAACGCGGCATTGGTGGAAGAGTCGGCCGCAGCGGCCAGCAGCATGAAAGACCAGGTCCAGCGCTTGGCCCAGGTGGTGGCTACTTTCAAGCTGGATGGCAGCGTGGTCTCCACCTTCCAGACTGCGTCGAGCCAGCCAGTGCGCAAACCCCTGCCGAGGCCGGTGCAACGCAGTGCGCTGTCGGCCCCTGCCAAGGTCAGCAAACCGGCGCTTGCCGCCCAGCGTCCTGCGACACTGTCGAAACCTGCAGCAGCACCCGCAGCCAAGCCCAAAGCCATCAGTGCACCCGCTGCCAAGCCAGCGGCCAACAAGGCGGACGAAGAGTGGGAAACCTTCTGATCCTGGCTCCGGCGCGCCCTTAAGGCGCGCTTAATGTGTGCTGCCTACCATGCGTGCATGGAGGTTTTATGCACACAGTGACATCAGTACTACGCGCCCTGGCCTTGGGCGCACTCGTCTTTTCGGCCCAGGCCCAGGCCGTTACGCCAGCAGAGCAACTGGGGGGCTACACGTCCAAAGCCGGCAGCCCCGCACAGGTGGCGCGGGGCCAGGCGTTTTTCACCAGCAAACACGGCAAGGACTGGAGCTGCGCCTCCTGCCACAACGCGCCGCCCACGACAGAAGGCAAGCACGCCAGCACCGGCAAGCGTATTGACACCCTGGCACCGGCCTTCAACCCCAAGGGCTTTACCGATGCGGCCAAGACCGAGAAATGGTTTCGTCGCAACTGCAATGACGTGATCGGCCGCGAATGCAGCGCCAGCGAGAAAGCCGATGTGCTGGCCTGGCTCATGACCTTCAAACCCTGAAAACGCGAGAATATCTATGAAAAATATGCCTCTGGCCCCCGTGAAATATAAGCATGTTGCTATAAAAACAATAGCATTTTCTCTGTTGGCAGCAGCCTGGGTGCTGGGCGCTGGCCCCGCGCTGGCTGACTACACCGCCCCGCGCGTGCCACCCCTGCCCAAATACACCCAGGAGTGCGCCGCCTGCCACGTGGCTTACCCGGCAGGCATGTTGCCTGCGGCTTCCTGGCAACGCATGATGGGAACGCTGAACAAGCACTACGGCACCGATGCCTCCCTTGACGAAGCCAGCGTGCGCGAAATAAGCACCTGGCTCAAGGCCAATGCAGGCACCTACCGCAAGGTGCGCGAGGAACCGCCACAAGACCGCATTAGCCAGTCCGCCTGGTTCGTGCGCGAGCACCGGGAGGTCAGCGCCGAGGTGTGGAAACACAAGGCAGTCAGGAGCGCTGCCAACTGCGCCGCCTGCCATACCAGGGCCGACGCGGGTGACTACAGCGAACGCAACATTACCTACCCCGCCGGGCTGGGTGAAAAGTACCGCCACGGCTGGAATGACTGAACCATTTCAGGAGAATTCAATGAACATGAGCAACCCCTCGCCCTCAGTGTCTGGCGCAGCACCAGCTTCCAGTGGAGCGACCGCCAGCACCCCCAAGAGCCGCCGAATCGTGGACGCGCCCACACGCATGTTCCACTGGCTGTTTGCGTTGAGCTTCCTGGGCGCTTACCTCACGGGCGACGGCGAACGCCTGCGCCTGTTGCACGTGGTGCTGGGCTACACCATGGCCGGTTTGCTTGCCTTTCGGGTGCTGAACGGACTCATGGGTCCCAAGTACGCGCGCCTGTCGCTGTTGTGGCGCAAGTTGGCCGGCTGGCCGCAGTGGCTCAGGTCGTTTGCGCAGGGCGACGCCACGGCGTCCGTCAACTGGCGTCAGGGCCAGAACCTGATCATGGCTCTGGCCGTGGCGGCACTTCTGGTGCTGGTGATTCCGCTCACGCTCTCTGGCTACGCTGCCTACAACGAATGGGGTGATTTTCTGGGTGGTGACTGGGTGGCCGAGCTGCACGAAGCTGTGGGTAAAGTTTTCCTGATGGTGGTGCTGGGTCATTTGGCCCTGATTGCAGCCTTGAGTGTTCTTCGCCGCAAAAACCAGGCGTTGCCCATGCTCACGGGCCGCACACCAGGCCCGGGTCCCGACCTGGTGCGCAACAACCAATTGGGCCTGGCTTCACTTATTCTGGTGGTGGTACTCAGTTACTGGACCTGGGAGTGGCAGCAGTCGCCCAGCGGGCTGATTTCGGTTCAGGCCCTGAGCGATATGGCAAGCGGACGCGAAGACGATGATGACTGAGCAGCGCGTGGTACAAAATCAGCGTTTGTAGTGATTTAGGCGGAGCAACCCCGGTGCGCATACTTTTGGCCGAAGACGATTCCATGCTGGGCGATGGCCTGCGTGCGGGGCTGCGCCAGCTGGGCTTTCAGGTGGATTGGGTGCGCGATGGCCTGGCGGCCGAGCGCGAGCTGGGTTCGGGGGTGTACGCGGCGGGCGTGCTCGATCTGGGGCTGCCGCTCAAGGATGGCCTCGATGTGCTGCAGGCCCTGCGTGTCCGCCAGATCCAGACCCCGGTCCTGGTGCTGACAGCACGCGACGCCATTCCGGACAGGGTGCGGGGCCTCGACCTGGGCGCTGACGACTATGTCGTCAAGCCGGTCGATTTGCATGAGCTGGCGGCGCGTTTGCGTTCCCTGGTCCGGCGGGCCCACGGGCAAATGCAGGATGTGCTGACCTGCGACCGCGTGGTGCTGGACCCTTCGGCGCGCCAGGTGCGCCTGGATGGTCAGCCGGTGACCTTGTCCACCCGCGAATTTGATTTGCTGCACGCGCTGATGCGCAACGCCGGGCGCGTGCTGTCGCGTGAACAGCTGGAGCAGCAGATGTACAGCTGGGGGCACGAGGTGGAAAGCAACACGATTGAAGTGCACATCCACCATCTGCGGCGCAAACTGCACCCGGAGGCTATCCAGACGGTGCGGGGCGTGGGCTACACCATGCTCAAA
>CAUJJV010000276.1 GCA_963205375.1 Pseudomonadota bacterium | reverse complement strand
GCACGGTGCTGCCTGCCTGCGCTGCAATTTGAGCAATGCCACGGCCCATGGCGCCTGTTCCGATGATTCCGATGTTGGAGTAAATGGGTTTCATAGTGGCTGATTATCGCCAGCCGCAGGCTGTGCGAAAATTGATCCTATTCATGACAAAAATTTGCACTATCGGAACGTTGGCGTTGGGCGTTGCCCTGGTGGCTGGAGGCTCTGACGTTTCCGCATTGACGCTCGGACGCTTGCGTGGTTCTGCGCTGTTGGGCCAGCCACTGGATGTGACGGTGCCAGTGCAAACCAGTGGGGATGAAGATCCTGCACAAACCTGTTTTGAAGCCGATGTTTTCTACGGCGACGGCCATCGGGAATCCGGCCAGATAACCACCAGCGTGCAATCGGGTGCGTCTTCGCAGATGGTCCAGGTACGCATACGTACGTCGGCCCGGGTCGATGAGCCGGTGGTGACCGTCTACCTGAAATCGGTATGTGGGCAGAAGACTTCCAAGCGCTACGTGCTGTTGGCAGACCTGGCCAGCGAGGTCACACCACCGGTTGCCTCCGTCGTGCCCGCTGCGCCTGTGGTCTTGTCCGTGCCGGTCGAGAAGAATACTGCGGGCTCTGAGCGTGCCAGCGCATCGCTAGGACCGGTTGTTTCCAAGTCAACAAATAAAGCTGTTGCTACGGCGACTGCCCCGAAACCCCAATCAGCCAAACCACCGAAACCGGTGGGTTCCCAACCGGTTAGCAAGGCCCGGCTGAAGCTCACACCACTCGAATTGGGGCCGGAGCGAGACCCTGTTCTCCGTTCCAGCGATGCATTGACATCGGCACCTGCTGAGGATCTGCAGAAACGCGTGGAGGCTTTGGCCATGTGGCGTGCGCTCAACGCCAGCGCCCAGGACATCCTGAAAGAAGAAGCCAGGATGCAGGCCCTGGAGGGCGATCTCAAGCGTCTGGGCGACATGACTGCGAAAAATCGCCAGTCGTTGCAGGATGTGACATCCCGGCTGGAGCAGTCTGAAGCGCAGCGTTATGCCAATCCGCTGGTGTATGCGCTGGTGGTCGGGCTAATGGCCTGCCTGGCGGCCATGGTGCTGTTATGGCAGCGCTTGCGCAGAGCGGGGGCCACCGATCGCCCCTGGTGGGGAGCGCAGGACGATGTGGACGCCCAGTCCCGGCTGCAAGAAGAACTGGAAGACGAGCAGGGGCCGTTGACCGAAGTGATGACGGACCGGAGCAGCGGAACATCCGTATCCACCAGCGTTGAAAGCCGTCCCTCGGTGCCACATGACCCCACTGCCGTTGACATCGATCTTGAAATGGGGGAATCCGTATTCGCCCCCCCCCAAGTGGTATCTCCAGCGTTCAAGCCGTCGCAGACGGGAGATTTTTTACCGAGCGCCGCAGGTGCGTTGCGGGCGATCAACTCCAAGGAAATGCTGGACGTACGGCAGCAAGCCGAGTTCTTCATGACACTGGGCCAGTACGAAGATGCCATTGGCCTGCTGGAGGCCAGTATCCGGGGGGCTACGCAGTCCAGTCCATTGGTGTACCTGGATTTGCTCAAGGTTCTGCATACCCTGAGTCGCAAGCAGGAGTTTGAGCGGTACCGCGCAGAGTTCAACCATGTGTTTACCGGAATCGTTCCTCCGTACGCAAGCTTTCACGAGGGCGGGCGGGGACTGGATGCCTACCCGGAACTGAGAAGCAAGCTGGTGGCTTTCTGGTCCACGAAAGAGGTGGTGCAGTTCATAGAGCACTGCATGGTGCGCGCGCCTGGGAGTTCTCCGGATGTGGGACTCGATATGGAGGCCTTCCGCGAACTGCTGATGCTGCATGCGGTTGCCCAGAAATTGCATGGTGCAGGCGACAGTGCACCGGCGCATGAAAGCTTGGGCTCCACGGACTTCAATTCGGTGACAACGTCATCCTTGCCATCCATCCCAGAGGGCGGTGCTGCGAATGTGCCCATGCAAGTGGATTTCGATCTGTCGGATCAGGAGCCTGCAGGCAACCTGATCGATTTCGAAATTTCGGACTACATCAAGAACGGCGATTCCGGAAAACCCTGAGAGTCGGATTGTCCTAGCGTCGCACCTGGAGTGCGCCAGGGTTCACGATGTTGGTTGGCGTGCCCTTGATGAAGTTGATGACATTGTCAAAGGCGGCGCTGAAGTACGTTTCATAGCTGTCCTGCTCCACATACCCGATGTGGGGAGTGCAGATGCAATTCTCCAGCCGCAGCAATGCATGGCCTTGCAGGATGGGTTCGGTCTCGAAAACATCGATTGCTGCCATACCGGGCCGTCCACGGTTCAGGCCACCGATCAGGGCCTCGGGTTCCAGCAATTCGGCGCGCGAAGTGTTGACAAAAAGCGAAGCGGGTTTCATCAAGGCCAGATCGGCCGAAGTGACGATTTCCCGGGTCGTTTCACTGAGTCTCAGGTGCAGTGACAGCACATCGCTCTGGCTGAAAAAAGCCTCACGACTCGATGCTGGCAGGTAGCCATCTGCTGCGGCCTTGTCCCGTGCGTCTTCGCTGCCCCAGACCACGACTTGCATGCCGAACGCCTTGCCATACGACGCGACAATGCGACCAATGCGGCCATAGCCCCAGATGCCGAGTGTCTTGCCCTGCAACACACTACCGAGTCCAAAGTTGGGGGGCATGGATCCGGCTTTGAGTCCCGCCTGCTGCCAGGCACCGTGCTTCAGGTTGCCAATGTACTGGGGCAGGCGCCGCATGGCGGCAAGAATCAGGGCCCATGTCAATTCGGCGGGTGCCACCGGTGACCCAACGCCTTCGGAGACAGCGATGCCGCGTTCGGTGCAGGCCTGTACGTCCAGGTGGCTACCGACACGCCCCGTTTGTGCAATCATTTTCAGCTTGGGGAGCTTGTCGATGAGCTGGCGATTCATCGGCGTACGTTCACGAATGAGGACAATGATGTCGGCGTCCTTGAGTCGAACCGAAAGTTGTCCTATGCCTTTGACCGTGTTGGTGTACACCTTGGCCGGGTACGCTTCCAGCTTGGAGGCGCATTGCAGTTTTCGGACCGCGTCCTGGTAATCATCAAGAATCACAATATTCATGACCGACATTGTGCCTTGACGCTACAGCGTCAACCCGGATGGCGGATCAACGAATGGTGAGCAATGGTTTCAGGTCAGCGCGGCTTCGCGTGCGGCCAGGCGGTCCAGCTCCGCGCACACATCCGCCATGCGTCCGGAGATCACCATACGGCCTCCGCTACCATGGCCCTGACCCGATTCGAGCACCCGCACGATGCGCAGGGGTCTGGTCGATGAATTTACATCTTTTGGGCCTCTAGCCCCCGTGGATAAAGCGCGATCAGCTATAAATTCAGGAGCGTTTCTGTTCTCCTGGCCAGTGCGTGCGGGCGTCAGCCCAACCGGCTGGACCCAGCTGGCCCAGTGTTGAATCTGTGTACCCAGAAATGCCAGTACACGTTGTGGGATGAGAAGTGCAATATTCATGGTGGTCTTCCGAATGCGGGATTACATGAGCATGGTGTTGCGAATCAGGCCGACTGCGAGACCTTCAATCTCAAAGGGCTCGCCGGGCTCCACCACGATGGTCTGGTAGTCGGGGTTTTCGGGGTGCAATTCGATCAGATGCTTGTTGCGGCGGAACCGTTTGACCGTGACCTCGTCGCCCAGACGAGCCACAATGATTTGCCCGTTCTTGGCATCCTTGGTGGACTGGACTGCGAGCAGGTCACCGTCCATGATGCCGGCATCGCGCATGGACATGCCGCGTACCTTGAGCAGGTAGTCGGGCTGGCGCTGAAACAGGCTGTTCTCTACGTAATAGGTCTGGTCCACATGCTCCTGCGCCAGAATGGGCGAGCCGGCAGCGACGCGGCCCACCAGTGGGAGCGCCAGCTGTGCCAGTCCGGGCAATGGCAGTGAAAACTGCTTGATGCGGGATTCGTTGATGGAGCGCAACGTGTCGCTTTTGAGGCGTATACCGCGGGAAGTTCCACTGACCAGTTCAATGACACCCTTGCGCGCCAGGGCCTGCAAGTGCTCTTCGGCTGCATTGGCCGACTTGAAACCGAGTTCATTGGCAATTTCAGCGCGTGTAGGCGGTGCCCCGGTACGGGCGATCGCGCTTTGGATCAAGTCCAGAATTTGCTGCTGGCGTGCTGTGAGTTTCGGGCTTTCAAGCATACTGGCTCCTTTGGCATAGGTTGTACTGGCTGTTCGTTCATACACACTGTTATCACATCCAGTAGCTGTATTTTTAACCAGTTTTTAGAATTTGGCAAGTGAAAGGCCAACAATGAGTAAAAAAATCGTTTTCCTGGGCATGGGCGGCACCATTGCCGGCAAGGCGAGCAGTCCCGGTGACAACGTGGGCTACAAAGCGGCGCAATTGGGAGTGGAGGAGTTGCTGACAGCGGTACCCGCATTGGCGGCATCGCT
>CAUJJV010000275.1 GCA_963205375.1 Pseudomonadota bacterium | reverse complement strand
CGCTCAGAGAAAGGTGCGTGCGCGGAGCCGGGTGGGTTTTTGAGGTAGGTGCCAGGGCCGTAGTCGCCCAGCGCATCACTCAAGGTACCTTCCAGTACCAGTATTTCTTCGCCGAGCGCATGCGTATGTGCATCAAACCGGGCACCTGCGGCGTAACGCACCACCGAGGTTGCGCGCGCCACTTCTCCCCCGTTGCGCTCCAGCAGCCTGCGTTGCACCAGCGGTGATGGTGATTCGCTCCAGGGTAGCGTGTTGGAATCCACCACGCAGCGCTGTGACAGGTCGGTGTTCAGTTGCAGGTCGTTCACCAGGCTGCTCCGGTCAGGCGCACTGCGGTGGCAATACAGCTCAAGCTGGCGATGGTGGTCAGCAGCAAGCGCATGGGCAACCACGCGCGCAGGCCCAGGCGGGGGTAGGTCCTGCGGTCAACCGCAAAACAGGTCCACAAAAGTACCGCCAAAAGCACCATCCCGGTAGCAACGGGCAGCAACAGCGCAACCCATGCGAGCAAGCTCGGAAACACCCCCCACACCAGCATACGGGTGCTTTGGCCAGTGGCATCACGCATGGTCAAGCCCCAGTGGATGGCACCCAGAAAACTCACGATGGTGGCGCAGTAGGCCAGCAGCGCGGACGCCGCAACGGCCTGATGCGCAGGCATGGACCATACCGCCAGCGCCAGCCCCACAAACGGAAGCAATCCTCCGTAGCCCAATGCCTGTGCGCCAACGCTGGGCGTACTTCGATTCACATGACTCATACGACGTCTTTTTGCATGGGATAACTCCTCCAAATTGGGTGAGTTCAATTTTCACCGTTTCGGCATAGGTTGAATGGTCTTGGGGACTTTCAGCGCTGCGCCCGACAGTGCAGCAAGCCGGACTGGGATCTGCGGATAATCCAGCGCATGCACCTGGACTACCTGAGTTTTGAATCCAGCGACGACGGCGAAGGCACCGGCAGCTGGGACGCCATGGCCAGCGTGCGCCCGGCGATGCTGGCGCAGGTACTGGCCGAAACCCAGACGGTGCTGGCCTGGGCAGAAGCCAACAGCCCCGGACCCCGCGGTCCGCTGGACGACGGGGGCGTGTGGGATGCCGACCAGCACACCCAGACCGAAGGCGACTGGACCACGGTCACGCTGACACTCACCGGACCCTGCGCATGGGGTGATGCCCTGCTGACGCATTTTGGGCAGGACGCATAGACGCTCCTGATTTAGGAGCTACTCGCGCATATTCCGCGGGGGCTAGAGGCCAATTTGCCTTCAAATCCACCGCAGAATGCACCCTCCGCACGTATCGTAAGATGCTCGCCACAACACGAGGAGACATCTGGTGATCAAGAAAATACTCATAGCCCTGCTGGCCCTGGTAGTGGTGCTGGCCGCAGCGGTCGGCATCAACACCGCGCGCAAAGGCTCGCGCCAGATGCAGGTGGAACCGCTGGCGCCGGTAGCGGTGGACGAAGCCGCCGTAGCGGCCCGCCTGGCCGAGGCAGTGCGCCTCAAGACCATTTCGTCGCGTGACGACGCCAACCTCAACGCCGACCAGTTCAAGGCTTTTCACGCCCTGCTGCAAACCCGGTTCCCCAAGACCCACGCGGCACTCAAGCGCGAGGTGGTGGGTGATTTGAGCCTGCTCTACACCTGGGAGGGCGCCGACCCCCAAGCCAAGCCCATCCTGCTGATGGCCCACCAGGACGTGGTGCCCGTCGCGCCCGGCACCGAGGGCGACTGGGCGGTGGCCCCTTTTGCCGGTGAAGTGAAAGACGGCTTTGTCTGGGGCCGCGGCTCGTGGGACGACAAGGGCAACCTGCTGTCGCAACTCGAAGCGGTGGAGATGCTGGTGGCCAGCGGCTACAAGCCCCCCCGCACCATCTACCTGGCCTTCGGCGCAGACGAGGAAGTCGGTGGCCTGCGTGGCGCCGCCAAGGTGTCCGCCCTGCTCAAGAGCCGTGGCGTGCAACTGGACTTTGTGCTGGACGAAGGCCTGCTGGTGCTGGAGGGCGTGATGCCTGGCATTGCCAAACCCACCGCGCTGATTGGTGTGGCCGAGAAGGGCTACATGTCGGTCGTGCTCAAGATGTCGGCCACGCCTGGCCACTCGTCCATGCCACCCAAAAAGGGCACCAGCGCCATTGCCATGATGAGCGCAGCACTGAACCGCCTGGAAGACGAGCAGCTGCCCGGCGGCATCCGCGGTGTGGCCAGTGAAATGTTTGACACGCTGGCCCCCGAGATGGGTGGCTTCTCGCGTGTGGCGCTCTCGAACCTGTGGCTGTTTGGCCCCGTGGTGCAGAAGCAGCTCGAAGGGGCCGGCAGCACCAACGCCATGATGCGCACCACCACGGCGCTGACCATCGTGAACGCCGGCAACAAGGAAAACGTGCTGCCCGGCCGCGCCGAAGCCACGGTGAACTTCCGCATCCTGCCCGGCGATACCAAGGAAGGGGTGCTCGAGCACATGCGCACCAAGGTGGCCCAGGCGGCACCGGCTGAGCAGTTTGAACTGTTTGCGCTGCCTGGTGCAGTCGATGCCTCCAAGGTGGCGCCGACCAACTCGGCCCAGTACAAGACGCTGAACAAGACCATCCGCGAAATCTTCCCGGATGCGCTGGTGGCGCCGGGCCTGATGGTGGCGGGCACCGACTCGATCCATTACGGCCCGATCAGCGACCACATCTTCAAGTTTTCGCCCATCCGCGCAAACAACGACGACCTCAAACGCTTCCACGGCACCAACGAGCGCCTGAGCACCAAGAACTACCTGGACGCCATCCGCTTCTACCACCGGCTGATCACGGAAATGGCGGCGCTGCCAGCGCAGTAGTTACTACAAAATAGATAGCATTCGGTGCTTATTCCACGGGGGCAATCGCTCAATTCTTAACGTCACCTCGGGTTTTCACGCATCCAGCCAGCGCCCCTTGTGCGTAAGCTGGATGGCATGTACGACATCATCATCAAGAACGGGCTGTTCTTCGACGGCACTGGCACACCGGGCGCTCTGCGCCACCTGGGCATTCGCGATGGCCGGCTGGCCCGCATCAGCGACACGCCCCTGGACGAGGCGCATTGCCCGCAGGTGATCGACGCTGCACAGCGCTGGGTGATGCCCGGTTTTGTGGACATGCATACGCACTACGATGCAGAGCTGGTGGCCGCACCGGCCCTGCACGAATCGGTACGCAACGGCGTGACCACCGTGATGATCGGCAGCTGCTCCATCAGCATGGTGCTGTCGGAAGCCGAGGACTGCTCGGACCTGTTCACCCGGGTGGAGTCGGTGCCGCGCGACTTCGTGCTGCCCCTGCTGCGCGAGCGCAAGACCTGGCGTACCCCCACCGAGTACGTCAGCTTCCTGCGCCAGCATCCGCTGGGACCCAACATTGCGTCCTTCCTGGGCCACTCCGACCTGCGCGTGGCGGTCATGGGTCTGGACCGCGCCGTAGATAGCGCGGTGCAGCCCACCGAAGATGAAATGCGCCGCATGGAAGCCTGGTTGCATGAGGCGCTGGATGTGGGCCTGATGGGCTTGTCCACCATGACCAATCCGTGGGACAAGCTCGATGGCGACCGCCAGCGATCCAAGTCGCTGCCCTCCACCTATGCGTCCTGGAAAGAATACCGGCGCCTGACCCGGGTGCTGCGTGAACGCGGCGCCATTCACCAGAGCGCGCCCAACCTGGTGACCAAGGTGAACCTGGTGCTGTTCCTGGCCGACAGCCTGGGCTGGTTCCGCCAGCGCCTCAAGACCACCATCATCACGCTGATGGACCTCAAGGCCGACCCGATGCTGGCCAAGGTGCTGGGCCCCATCACCCGCTTTGTCAACAAGCTGGGGGCAGACTTCCGCTGGCAGACACTGCCCTCGCCCTTTGAGACCTTTGCTGACGGCATCGAGTTTGTGGTGTTCGAAGAGTTTCCAGCCGGCCAGGCTGCCCTGCACCTGATCGACGAACTCAAGCGCAACACGCTGTTTCAGGACCCGGTGTACCGCCGCCAGTTCCGCGCCAATGTGGAGAAGAAGTTCGGGCCCCGTGTGTGGCACCGCGATCTGGACGACGCCTGGGTCGTCGAATGCCCGGACGCCACGCTGGTGGGCAAATCCGTAGGCGAGATCGCACGTGCGCGCAACGAAAACCCGGCCGATGTGTTTCTGGACCTGCTGATCGCCCATGGCA
>CAUJJV010000274.1 GCA_963205375.1 Pseudomonadota bacterium | reverse complement strand
GCTGCTCGGCTGGAAAGAGTACGAGATGGAAGTGGTGCGCGACACCGCCGACAACTGCATCATCGTCTGCTCCATCGAGAACCTGGATCCCATGGGTGTGCACACCGGCGACTCCATTACCGTGGCCCCTGCGCAGACCCTGACCGACAAGGAATACCAGATTCTGCGTAACGCCTCTTTGGCTGTGCTTCGCGAAATCGGCGTGGATACCGGTGGTTCCAATGTGCAGTTCTCCATCAACCCCAAAGACGGCCGCATGGTGGTGATCGAGATGAACCCGCGCGTGTCGCGTTCTTCCGCACTGGCTTCCAAAGCCACGGGTTTCCCGATTGCCAAGGTCGCGGCTAAATTGGCCGTGGGCTTTACGCTGGACGAGTTGCGCAACGACATTACCGGTGGTGCAACCCCCGCGTCGTTCGAGCCCAGCATCGACTACGTGGTCACCAAGATTCCGCGTTTCGCGTTTGAAAAATTCCCCGCAGCAGACAGCCGTCTGACCACACAGATGAAGTCGGTGGGCGAGGTGATGGCGATGGGCCGCACCTTCCAGGAGTCGTTCCAGAAAGCCCTGCGCGGCCTGGAAGTCGGTGTGGACGGCATGAACGAGAAAACCCAGGACCGCGAAGTGCTGGAAAAAGAGCTGGGCGAGCCTGGCCCCGAGCGCATCTGGTACGTGGGCGATGCCTTCGCCCAGGGGATGAGCGTGGACGAAGTGTTCGCGTTGACCAAGATCGACCCCTGGTTCCTGGTGCAGATCGAGCAGATCGTGAAGATCGAACTGGAAATTGAGCGCCTGCCCCAGCCCGCCAGCGGCAGCACGCTCGACAAGATCGACGCGGCCACGCTGCGCAGCCTCAAGCAGAAGGGTTTCTCGGACCGCCGTCTGGCGCGCCAGTTCAAGACCACCGACAAGGCCGTGCGCGAGAAGCGCCGCGCTCTGGGAGTGCGCCCCGTGTACAAGCGCGTGGATACCTGCGCAGCCGAGTTCGCCACCAACACGGCTTACATGTATTCCACCTACGAAGCCGATGGCTCCGAGTGCGAAGCAGCGCCGACCAACAACAAGAAGATCATGGTGCTCGGTGGCGGCCCCAACCGCATCGGACAGGGTATCGAGTTTGACTACTGCTGCGTGCACGCCGCGCTGGCCATGCGCGAAGACGGGTACGAGACCATCATGGTCAACTGCAACCCCGAAACCGTGTCCACCGACTACGACACCTCGGATCGCCTGTACTTCGAGCCGCTGACGCTCGAAGACGTGCTGGAAATTGTGGACAAGGAAAAGCCGGTCGGCGTGATCGTGCAGTACGGCGGTCAGACGCCTTTGAAATTGGCCCTCGATCTGGAAGCCAACGGTGTACCCATCATCGGTACCAGCCCGGACATGATCGACGCGGCGGAAGACCGGGAGCGTTTCCAGAAGCTGCTGCACGAATTGAAGCTGCGCCAGCCACCGAATGCCACTGCGCGTACCGAACCCGAAGCGCTGGAAAAAGCCGCTGCCCTGGGTTACCCCCTGGTGGTGCGACCCAGCTACGTGCTGGGTGGCCGCGCCATGGAAATCGTGCACGAGCAGCGCGACCTGGAGCGCTACATGCGCGAAGCGGTCAAGGTGAGCAACGACTCCCCCGTGCTGTTAGACCGTTTTCTGAACGATGCGATTGAATGCGATGTGGATTGCATCCGCGATTCGGATGGCAAGACGTTCATCGGTGGCGTGATGGAACACATTGAACAAGCCGGCGTGCACAGCGGCGACTCCGCTTGTTCGTTGCCCCCGTACAGCCTGAGCATGGATACCGTCAACGAGATCAAGCGCCAGACCTCTGCCATGGCCGCGTCGCTGAACGTGGTGGGCCTGATGAATGTGCAGTTTGCCATCCAGAACGTGGATGGCAAGGACGTCATCTATGTGCTGGAAGTGAACCCTCGCGCCAGCCGTACCGTGCCCTTCGTTTCCAAGGCCACGGGCATCCAGCTGGCCAAGGTGGCTGCGCGTTGCATGGTGGGCCAGACCCTGGCCAACCAGGGCATCAAGCACGAAGTCACTCCGCCGTACTTCAGCGTGAAGGAGGCCGTGTTCCCCTTCGTCAAGTTCCCCGGTGTAGACACCATCCTCGGACCCGAGATGAAATCCACCGGCGAGGTGATGGGTGTTGGCAAAACATTTGGCGAGGCTTTCGTCAAGAGCCAGCTGGGCGCGGGCGCCAAGCTGCCGCGCGGTGGCAAGGCTTTCCTGTCGGTCAAGCAGAGCGACAAGGTTCGCGCGGTGGAAGTGGCGCGCGGCCTGGCTGCCATGGGCTTCGAGATCGTGGCCACCAAGGGCACTGCTGCCACCATCAATGCCGCTGGCGTGGCTTGCGGTGTGGTGAACAAGGTGACCGAGGGGCGCCCGCACATTGTGGACATGATCAAGAACCAGGAAATCTCCATGGTCATCAACACCGTGGAAGAGCGCCGCAACGCGATTGCCGACTCCCGCCAGATCCGTACCTCGGCGTTGCTGGCCCGGGTCACGACCTACACCACCATTGCCGGTGCCGAAGCTGCGGTGGAGGGCATGAAGTACCTCGACAAGCTCGACGTCATTTCGGTTCAGGAAATGCACGCCCAGTTGGCTGCATAAATTGGCATAATCCAACCCACCGCAAAGGACAGTGCCGCGCGCAAGCGCCGCACTGTCCTTGTACTTTCAGGCATCCAAAATCCAGCTAGAGACACCATGGCAACCTATCCCATCACCAAACGTGGCGCCGAAATGCTCAAGGCCGAGCTGCACAAGCTCAAGACCGTGGAGCGTCCAGCGGTTATTCAGGCGATTTCCGAAGCGCGCGCCCAGGGCGACTTGAGCGAGAACGCCGACTACGACGCCGCCAAGGAGCGCCAGGGCTTTATTGAAGGCCGCATCCAGGAAGTGGAAGGCAAACTGTCTGCCGCCCAGGTGATTGATCCATCCACCATCCAGGCCGAAGGCCGCGTCGTGTTTGGTGCCACTGTGGAACTGGAAGACGAAGACAGTGGCCAGCGCGTGAAGTACCAGATCGTCGGTGAAGATGAGGCCGATCTGAAGCAGGGCCTTATCAACATCAGCAGTCCCATCGCTCGCGCCATGATCGGCAAGAACGAGGGCGACACCGCCGTCGTCATGGCCCCAGGCGGCGAGAAGGCCTACGAGATCGTCGCGGTCTCCTACATTTAAGCCATGCGCTCCCTGTCGCTGTGGCTGGCCGCTGTCTGGGCATTCAGCCTGACCACGCTGGGTCTCTTTGTGGTGCCCATGCTGTTCATGCACCTGCCTACGCCCGCGATGGCTGGCACTATGGCGGCCAAGCTGTTCAGTGTGCAGACTTGGATATCCGTAGTCTGCGGCATCGCGCTGCTGGCAGCTTTTAGATCAAATCGGCCTCTAGCCCCCGTCCACATTGCGCAAGCAGCTACACTTTTTGTAGTGGCTGGTGTGCTGCTGGCCCTGCTGGTGGAGTTTGGCGTGTCACCCCGCATCGTGGCACGTGACAACCTGGCGTTGTGGCATCGTGTGGGCAGCGCCATGTACTTTGCGCAGTGGGTGTGTGCGCTGGTCGTGTTCGGCAAGCTGGCCGGGGCTCGGTCCGCTGAAGCTTCTGAATAGCCGTTTCTTGCGCCAAGGGTGGTAGCAGAGATGGGAGCTCGGGCCCCCGCCTCATACTGTCAAATGCCCAGAAATCGGCGGGAGCCCAAGCCCCCATCTCTGCAATCCGCCGTGCTGGTAAGCAATGACTGAATACGTCGCGCACGCCAACAACGCTTCTGACGCAGGACGGCGTGGCGCTTGGCGCAGAGGCATAAAGGAGGAGCCCGAAGGGCGGGGGACAGCCGCGGAGCTGAGTGCCATGTTGGCCTGCGTCCCGAAGTGCGGATCCAACTGCCTTAAACTCAGGTCTGGCTGCGTTTCTTGACGCTGGTCTTGGGTTTGGGCTTGGCGCGGCGCACGTTGCCACCGGCCGTCAGGCGCTGGTTGCCCAGCACGCGCAGGGTCTTGATTTCGGGTCGCTGGCCGGCACGCTTGCTGTATTTGAGTACCTTGAAGTCGCGTGGACCGGGTTTGCGGTCGTCGTCGTCCGAGCGTTCTTTCGCCTTTTCGGGCATCGGGCGCCACAGCACGAGCAGCTTGCCGATGTGCTGGATGGGCGCTGCGTTGAGTTCGTCAGACAGGGTCTGGAACATTTCTTCGCGGGCAACGCGGTCATCGTTAAAGACACGGACTTTGATCAGTCCATGGGCG
>CAUJJV010000273.1 GCA_963205375.1 Pseudomonadota bacterium | reverse complement strand
CCATGGAGGCCTTGTCGGACTCCACGGTGACCAGGCTTTGCTCGGCGCGGATGGTGTCGCCCACCTTGACGAGCACCTCGATCACGCCCACTTCGTCGAAGTCGCCGATGTCGGGGACCTTGATATCAATCACTGCCATGTCCAGGCTCCTTTCACAGCAGGATGCGGCGGTAGTCCGCCAGCAGTTGGCCCAGGTAGGCATTGAAGCGCGCAGCGGAGGCGCCGTCGATCACGCGGTGGTCGTACGACAGCGACAGCGGCAGCGTCAGGCGCGGCACGAACTGCTTGCCGTCCCACACCGGCTTCATCTGGCCCTTGGACAGGCCCAGGATGGCCACTTCCGGCGCGTTGATGATGGGCGTGAAATGCGTGCCGCCAATGCCGCCCAGCGAGCTGATGGAGAAGCAGCCGCCCTGCATGTCGGCCGCGCCCAACTTACCGTCGCGGGCCTTCTTGGCCAGCTCGGCCATCTCGGCGCTGATCTGCAGGATGCCCTTCTGGTCGGCGTCGCGCAGCACAGGCACCACCAGGCCGTTGGGCGTGTCGGCGGCAAAGCCGATGTGGAAGTACTGCTTGTACACCAGGGTGTCGCCATCGAGGCTGGTGTTGAACTCCGGGAACTTCTTGAGCGCCGCAACCACCGCCTTGATGACGAAGGCCAGCATGGTGACCTTGACGCCGCTTTTTTCGTTCTCCTTGTTGGTGGAGACGCGGAAGGCTTCCACCACGGTTTTGCTGCATTGACCGGTGACAGCAACGTGGTGGTTGTGCGCGCGACCCAGGACGACTGGCGTGTGGACGCATGCCCCCACCATGGCCCTGGCCTGGCGCAAGCGGCCGAAAATGGCTTCCATGCCGTGTGGTTCGGCATTCGCCAGCAAGGGCAAGACAAGGTGGCGGGGCCACGCTACGGCCGACTCAACGCCGATGGCAATCCCCAGCCCGATACGGTGCGCCTGCTGCCCGATGAGCGTGCCGAGCATGCGGACGTGATGGCCAGCGGCCAGCGCGTGGCAGTGGTCTGGCGCAGCATTGACGGCATGACCAGCACACTCAAGGCGTGGCTGTCCACGGATGGTGGGCAGACTTTTCGTACGCAGGTTCTGAGTCAGGTCAAGGGGGACAATGACTTTCCCCGACTGGTGCAGCAGGGTTCACGCATGGCAGTGGTGTGGCGCAATACAACCGAGGTACAGGTTCATGACATCCAGTTCTAAGCTCACCCGGCGTGGTGTTTTGCTGGCCGCTGCAGCCCCCCTGGTTTCATGGTCGAATCAGCCTCTGGCTCCCGCATTGCGTGCGCAAGCAGCTACAAATAAAGTAACAGACTTCAATGAGGAGACCTGGGCCGAGTTGCTCAAGCATGGCCCCCGACCTGCGGCCTATGTGTTCACCACCACCTATTGCTCCACCTGCCCGGATGCGTTCGAGAAGCTCAAGACTTTTATTGCCGCTTCGAACAAAAAAGTAGAACTGGCAGCGGTAGTGATGGATGTGCCAGCCGAGCGAGCCCTGGTGCATGCACGCCACTTTGCGGGTGCGACCAAGCTGTATGCCTTTGACGGTTTTGAACCGGCCATTCGCCAAAGCGTGGACCCCAAGTGGCCCAACGTCACACCGTACATCGTGCTGCTGGGGCACAACGGCTCAGTGCAGCGCAGCATCGGTCCGCCTGATGCAAACATGCTGAAGAAATGGCTGGGGTGATGGGCGGCTTGATGCACTCTGCCATTCACACCCCAGCCTTGCTGAAATGCCAAATGCCGCACGCATGTCGCTGCGCGACACCGGCGCCGACATGAAGACCAAGTACAAGGAAACAGCCCGCGGCGGGCTGGCGGTGAATATCGTGGAGTGCTGAGTTGCTACTATTTCAGTAGCTGCTTGTGTATATTTCACAAGGGCTGGATGCCTATTCGGTCAAGCTATTCGCCACCGGGGGTCAGCAGTTGCACCAGTTGCCGGGCCGCTGGCGACAGGCCCCGGTCATTGCGGTGCACCACCGCGCAGGGCAGCTTGAGGAGTTCCTTCGGTGGCCACGGGTGCAGCCGGGGGCACAGGTCCACCACGCGGGCACTGGCCAGGTCGGCCTGTAGCCACTGCGACCAGGTCAGCAACAAAGTGTCGGACTGCAGCATGGCGCTACGCAGCAAGGTCTGGCTGTCGGTCTCCAGCACCAGCGGCAGGTCGCTTGATTGCAGGATGGCCTGCAAACCCGCCCGTATCGGCGCCCCGAACTGCACACCGGCCCAGGGGTATGCCAATAGTTGCCGGGGACTGCACTGGGGAAGCTGGGTCAAAGGGTGCCCCGCGCGCGCAAACACCGACACCGGCTGGTCGGCCAGCGGCAAGACACTGCAGTGCAGTTGGTCGCTCACAGTACCGGGGTAGCCGACAAACAACTCGATCTGGCCGGACAGCAGTTTTTCGCGCAGGCGCTGCCACTGGCCGCTTTCCACCTGCAGCTGCAGGCGCGGCCGACGCTGCCGCAGGGCCAGCAAGGCCTCCACCACACCACAGTCAATGGCCAGGGGCGAGGCGCCGATGCACAGTTCGCCCCCGTCGCCCTGCGCCAGGTCCGCCGCCAGTGCGGACAAATTGTCGGCCTGCGACAGCGCGGCCTGCGCCTGCGCCAGCCACTGCACCCCTACGGCCGTGACCACCACATGGCGGGTGCTGCGGTCGAACAGCTGCAGCCCTAAGGAAGCTTCCAGCGCCTGGATGCTGCGGCTGAACGCCGTTTGCGACAAATGGGCACGCTGCGCCGCCCGGGAAAAGCTGAGTTCCTGCGCCAGCCAGACGGCATGCTGGGTACGACGCAAATCGATTGGTGTGTTCATTGCATAAATGATTGCACAACTTTGCATTGGACACATTAATGCCCCCGGTGAAGAATCGCCCGATGCCCAGACCAGCCCCCACCGCCCCGCACCCACCCGTGACTTTCATGTCGGCGATTCGCACGCCTTTGTTGGTCCAATTGGCACACATTGCCTTGTCCAGCCTTTGGAATGGCGCCGGTTTGTGGCGGGTGGCGCACGGGCAAGCACCCTTGGGGCCTTCGGCATCGTTGCTGGTGCTGGGAATGGTGTTGGGTACCGGGGCCATCATGGTGTGGGGGGCACGATCACACCCGCGCTGGTATGCGGTGGCCAGTGCTGCCATGGGTTTGGCGCTTGTGGCGCCGATCACAGGTGCCTTGGTGCTGGACGTGGCGCAATGGCCTTCCCCCGGGTGGCACTGGGGTGGTTTGGCGCTCAATGCCGTCGGCCTCGCAGGCAACCTGTGGGGGCTGCGGTGCTGGCACCGCTACACCCGCGCAACCCCGCACATGCTTGCCGCATGACAGGCATGGGGACCCGAATTACACCGCCATCGCACCCATGAACCAACAACACACACAACACATGCAACAACTGCAACACCCCACGGCCCGGCTTGCTTTGGCCGCGTTGGCCCTGCTGCTCGCTGGCTGCGGCGGGTCCGCACCCGATGTCATCTTCCGTGGCGGGCCCATTCTGACGGTCAATGGCCATAACGACGTCGTGCAGGCATTGGCCATGCGGGATGGCGTCATTACCGCTGCAGGCGCAGAGCAGGAAGTGCTGGCGCAAAAAGACAGCCACACCCAAATCGTCGACCTGCAAGGGAAGACCCTGCTGCCGGGCTTTGTCGGAGCTCACGAACACCCCGGCATTACCGCCGTATTCAACGGCGCGATCAACCTCTCGGGTTTCCAGCACAAAACCAACGCCGAGGTGTGGGACACCCTGCGCCGCGAAGTGGCCAAGGTGCCCAAGGGGCAATGGATTTATGCCGGTGGGCTCGACGCCATCCTGACGCCCGACCTGAAAATCCCGAACCGCCAAGCGCTCGATGCCATCGCCCCGGACAACCCGCTGGTGCTGGTATCCCAGACGCTGCATTCGTTCTGGGCCAATTCACGCGCTTTCGAGGCTGCGGGCATCACCCGCAGCACATCGGACCCCGGTGCCGGCTCCTACTACGAGCGCGACCCGCAAGGCGAGTTCACCGGTTTTGTGGCGGAGACGCGCGCTGCGCAACCGTTCCTCAAGGAACTCAAGTCCCCCCTGAAGATTTACCACCGCTACGTCGACGTGCTCGACGGCCTGCTCGCCAACGGGTTCACTTCGATGGCATCGCTGGGCTACAACGTGCCGCCGCTGCTCGCCCGCGTGGCGGCTTCGCGCAACTTCAGCCCCCGCATCCGGCAGTATTTCTATCTGGTCGAAGACGAACTGAACTACCTGCCCAAGGCGCCCGACAGCAGCAACCCCTACTTTGCCGTGCTGGGCGTCAAGCTGTGGCACGACGGCTCACCCTACACGGGCAGCATGTACACCAGCGTGCCCTACCTCGACAGCCCCTTGGGCCGCACACTGGGCATCCAGGGGGGTAGCCACGGCAGCGCCATGATTCCCCAGGACAGCTTGACGGCCAAGGTGCGGGACTACACCGCACAAGGTTGGCAAGTGGCCATCCACAGCCAGGGCGACGCCTCCAACCGCGCCGTGCTGGAGGCCATCGCAAACGCGGGCGCCCTTACTGGCGCAGCGCCGACCGTGCGCATGGAGCACGGGGTTTTTCTGCCTGCAGAGAGCGTGGCCCGGCTGGCCGCGCTGGGCGTTTCACCTTCCTTCCATATCCACCATATCAAGTACTACGGTGACGCCTTGGCCAACAGCATCGTGGGCCTGGCGGCAGCCCAGCAAACCTTGCCGGTGCGCAGCGCCTTTGCGCAGGGCGTGCAGCCGACCTTGCACGCCGACAGCCCCATGTTCCCCCCCCAAGGCTTTGCCCTGATGCAAACCGCCATGAACCGCACCACCGGCCTGGGGCTGAAGCTCAACGCGGAGGAAAGCATTACCGCCCAGCAAGCGTTGCGCGCCATGACCATCCATGGCGCCTACCAGCTGCGCTTGCAGGACAAAACGGGCTCGCTGGAAGTGGGCAAGTGGGCCGACCTGCAAGTGGTGGACCGTAACCCCTACACCACGCCGGTGCACGAGCTCGACCGCATCCGCACCCTGGCGGTGTATGTGGGCGGCAAGCCGCAGTACCAGGCACCCTGAAGCCTTGCTGACCAGCACCGTTGGCCCGCTTGTGCACCCGGCGCTCGCCTATGGGCTGCGCCGCTGGGAAGTCGGGCTGATGCAAGGCGTTTGGCGGGGCATTCATTCGCTACGGTTTTTATAGCTGCTCACGCTTATTTCACAAGCGCTAAAGGCCTATTTGGCATGGACTGTTAGCCCACGGATAGGCGTTTTAACCGCATGAGGCCAAGTATCGCACCGCGGAAGCGCCATCAAGCCGGCTGAGACACTCGATTTTCCCGCCCAGGTGTCAGGTTCACCACCAGGGTTTGGCGTTCAGGAGAGTGATTTGCGGCG
>CAUJJV010000272.1 GCA_963205375.1 Pseudomonadota bacterium | reverse complement strand
TCCACATTACGCAATGCGCTATCTTTTTCATAGCTCCAGTGCAAACCCATGCGACTGGCTATTTCCTGGATGATCCACAGGTCCGCACGGGCCTGCCCGGGTGGCGCAATGGCGGCCTTGCCCATCTGCACCATGCGGTCGGTGTTGCTCACGGTGCCTGTCTTTTCCGGCCAGGCCGATGCGGGCAGCACCACGTCGGCCAGCCACGCGGTTTCGGTCATGAAGATGTCCTGCACCACCATGTGCTCCAGGCTGGCCAGCGCATGGCGGGTGTGGTTGAGGTTGGGGTCGCTCATGGCCGGGTTCTCACCCATGATGTACATGCCGCGCACCTTGTGGGGATCGGTATCGGGCGCCAGGATCTTGCCCATGATCTCCACCACGGTGTAGCCAGGCTGGTCGTCCAGCGGCATGCCCCAGAAGTTCTCGAACCAGTCGTGGACCGCCTTGTTCGACACCCGCTGGTAGTTGGGGTACATCATCGGAATCAGCCCCGCATCGGATGCGCCCTGCACATTGTTCTGGCCGCGCAGCGGATGCAGGCCCGAACCCGGCTTGCCCACCTGCCCGGCCACCGTGGCCAGGGCGATCAGGCAGCGCACGTTGTCGGTGCCATGCACGTGCTGACTAACCCCCATGCCCCACAGAATCATCGCAGCCTTCGCTTTGGCGTAGGCCCGCGCAACTTCGCGCAAGGTCTCCGCGGGAATGCCGCAAATAGGGGCCATGGCCTCGGGGCTGTAGCCCTTGACGTTCTCGCGCAGGGCTTCGAAATTGTTGGCACGACGGGCAATGAAGTCCTGGTCGGTCAGGCCTTCTTCAATGATGGTGTGGATCAGCGCGTTGAGCATGGCCACATCGGTGTCGGCCTTGAACTGCAGGGTGCGCCAGGCATGCCGTCCGATATCGGTTCCGCGCGGGTCGGCCACCACGATGCGGGCTCCCAGCTTCGCAGCGTTTTTCATCCAGGTCGCAGCCACCGGATGGTTGTTGGTCGGGTTGGAGCCGATCACCAAGATCAGGTCGGAATGGGCCACATCGTTGACCGGATTGCTCACCGAGCCAGAGCCCACCCCTTCGAGTAAGGCAGCCACGCTGGAGGCATGGCACAAGCGGGTGCAATGGTCCACGTTATTGCTGCCAAACCCGGTGCGCACCAGTTTCTGGAACAGGTAGGCCTCTTCGTTGCTGCCCTTGGCAGAACCGAAACCGGCCAGGGCTTTCTTGCCGTGCGTGTCGCGCAAGGTCCTGAGCGTGCCCGCCGCCAAGTCGAGTGCCTCTTCCCAGGTGGCTTCACGAAACACGTCAGACCAGTCTGCGGTGTCCCGATTCAGGCGGTTGATGGCTTCCGGGTCTTTGGGCACACCGGCCTTGCGGATCAATGGCACCGTCAGACGCTGCGGGTTATGCGCATAGTCAAACCCGAAACGCCCCTTGACGCACAGGCGGTTGTGGTTGGCCGGGCCATCGCGGCCGTCCACGCTCACAATCCGGTTGTCCTTGACGTTGTAGGTCAGCAGACAACCCACACCACAGAACGGACAGACAGAGTCCACTCTTTTGTCGACCGCCTGGCTGCCCACATGGGCCTTCGGCATCAGGGCGCCCGTAGGGCAGGCCTGCACGCATTCGCCGCACGCCACGCAGGTGCTGTCGCCCATGGGGTCGTTCAGGTCGAACACGATCTCGCTGTGGCTACCGCGCAGGGCGTAGCCGATGACATCGTTGACCTGCTCCTCGCGACACGCCCGCACACATCGGTTGCACTGGATACAGGCATCCAGATTCACTGCCATCGCTGGGTGGGACAGGTCCGGTGCAGGCGCTTCACGGCGCAGAGCCGTCAGGGCCGGACGCGGCGTCACGCCCATGCGGTCGGCCCAGTCGCTGAGTTCGCCGTGCGGGCGCGCGGGATCGTTGTCCTGCCACTTGTGCCCTTGCTCTGGCAGATCGGCAAGCAGCAACTCCAGCACCATTTCCTGGCTCTTGAGCGCACGCGGGCTGCGCGCACGCACCTGCATGCCCGGTGTGGGCGCACGGCAGCAACTCGGCGCCAGCGTACGTTCGCCAGCGATCTCGACCACACAAGCACGGCAATTGCCATCGGGGCGCAGACCATCGGTGTGGCACAGGTGCGGAATCTCGATGCCGTGGCGGCGTGCTGCCTCCCAGATGGACTCGCCGGGGCGGGCCTGCACGGCATCGTCATCGAGCTCGAAGCGGATGGTTCCTTCGGTCGTGTCGGCGGGGGGATGCAGCAGGCTCATGGACGGGTCTCCGGTGGCGTGCCCAAGGGCGCCTTGCGTTCGGTCCGTGCGCCCTTGCCACGCGGCTTGGGCAGATCGCCGGGCCAAGGCCCCTCACCGACCTCATGGGGAAAGAATTTGTGCATGCAGCGGATCGGGTTGGGCGCTGCCTGGCCGAGACCGCAGATCGATGCGTCGGCCATGACAAAGGCGAGGTCGTCCAGGGTGTCGGCGTCCCAGGTTTCGGCTTCCATCAGGCGTGCGGCTTTTTCCGTGCCCACACGGCACGGCGTGCACTGGCCGCAGCTTTCATGGGCAAAGAAACGCATGGTGTTCAGCGCTGCATCACGTGCGCGGTCGTGCTGGCCCAGCACGATCACGGCCGCCGACCCGATGAAACAGCCATAGGGCTGCAGGGTGTCGAAGTCCAGCGGCAGGTCGGCCAGATGGGCCGGAAAAATGCCGCCGCTGGCGCCTCCGGGCAGGTAGGCGTACAGCGTATGCCCGTCGGCCATGCCGCCGCAGTATTCGTCCACCAGTTCACGCAGCGTGATGCCGGCGGGAGCCAGCTTGACGCCGGGGTAGCGCACGCGGCCGCTGACACTGAATGAGCGCAGCCCCTTGCGGCCATTGCGGCCAAAGCTGGCAAACCACGCGGCGCCTTTTTCCACAATGTCGCGCACCCAGTACAACGTCTCGAAATTGTGCTCCAACGTGGGCCGACCAAACAGGCCGACCTGGGCGATGTAGGGCGGACGCATGCGCGGCTCGCCGCGCTTGCCTTCGATGCTTTCGATCATGGCGGACTCTTCGCCGCAGATATAGGCCCCGGCGCCCCGGCGCAATTCGATGTGCGGCAGCTCGCAAGGCGGGTTCGCCTGAAGCTTGGCCAGCTCCGCCTGCAGAATGGCACGGCAACCGTGGTATTCGTCACGCAGGTAGATGTAGACGGCCTCTATGCCCACGACCTGGGCCGCCACCAGCATGCCTTCCAGGAAACGGTGCGGGTCCCGCTCGAGGTAGGTGCGGTCCTTGAAGGTTCCGGGCTCCCCCTCGTCAATATTCACCGCCATCAATTTGGGAGCCGGCTGGTCGCGCACGATGCGCCATTTGCGGCCGGCCGGGAAACCGGCGCCACCCAGACCGCGCAGCCCCGAGTCTTCCAGGGTCTGAAGGACAGCGTCTGCACGCAACGCGCCACTGGCCAGCTCCGCCACCAGTGCATATCCGCCATGGGCGCGGTAAGTGTCGTAGCCCGCATAGGCAGGCACGGCCACCGTATCGGCAGGCAGCGGAGACACACTTTTTTCCGCATAGGAATTTGCTATGAAATTAGTAGCGTCCTGCGCATATTCTTCGGGGGCTGCAGCCGAATTGATCATTGAAACCACCGCTTCGGGGCTGGCATGGAGCACTGGACGCTGGTGGACCACCGCCACCGGCGCCTGCTCACAGCGCCCCAGGCAAGGGGCCGCAATCACCCGCACATCGGCGCTACCCAACAGGTCGGTCAGGCGCGCCAGCAGATTCTGTGCACCCGCCATTTCGCAGCTCAAGCCATCACACACCCGCACCGTCAATCCCGGCGCCTTGGCATCGCCCTGCACCACCTCGAAGTGGTGGTAGAAGGTCGCCACCTCGTACACCTCGGCCATGGGCAGGTTCATCTCTTTGGCCAGCGCCACCAGATGCCGGTCATGCAGGCAACGGTACGCGTCGTTGAGCGTGTGCAGGTGTTCGATCAGTAGGTCGCGGCGGTGGCCACCGTCGGGCCGTGGGCCCAGCAATGCACGCACTTCCGCCAGCGAAGCGTCATCTGCCTGGCGTCCCTTGAGTTTGCTTTTCTTGCGGATGCGCTCACGCATGTCATCCACACTGCCCAGCGCAACGGTGGGGATGTCGGGAGATTCGGACGTGGAATGCATGGCAAATCAGTACAAAAATCACGCAAAGAATTTGGCCACGCTCAGCAGCGTGCGGTACACACCCCATGCAAGGGGAATGCCAACCGCCGCCCAGGCCAGGGCTACCACCACCGGGCTCACGGCATCTTCTCCAGCCCCGGCGCCACGAACCACCACGGAGGCAGCAGCTCTCTCGTGGGCCAGCCGTTTTTCTTCGGCCAGCTCCGCGTCGGTCATGAACCATTTGTCTGCCAGGGGGCGAACCATCAGGTTGCAAATGAGGCCCACCACCAGCATGCCGGTGAGGATGTACATGGTCTGGTTATAGACCTGCTCGCGCGGAATGCCCAGCCCCAGCTGGTATTCCCGCATGTAGTTCACCACCACTGGGCCCAGCACGCCAGCGGTCGCCCAGGCGGTCAGCAACCGCCCATGGATGGCCCCCACCATCTGCGTGCCGAACAGGTCAGCAAGGTAGGCCGGTACCGTGGCAAAGCCACCACCGTACATGCTCAAAATGATGCAGAACGCCGCCACAAACAGCACGATGCTGCCCGCTGCTGCACTGCCGGGAACGCTGAAATACAAAACCCCACCGAGTACAAAAAACACCACATAGGTCAGCTTGCGCCCCAGCTTGTCCGACAGGCTGGCCCAGAAGAAGCGGCCACCAATATTGAACAGCGACAGCAGCGCGGTAAAGCCAGCGGCCACAGCGGCGATGGCGCCCAGCTCGGCCTTGTCCAGTTCACCAAACTTCTTGGCCACGCCGATCAGCGAACCGCCAAACACTTCCTGCAGCATGGGCGAGGCCATGCCGATCACACCAATGCCAGCACTCACGTTCATGCACAGCACCATCCAGATCAGCCAGAACTGCGGAATGCCCCAGACCTTGCTGGAATGCACGTGGCGCTGGGTGATCATGGTGTTCGCAGCATCGGCTGCAGGAGGCGTCCAGCCCGCAGGCTTCCAGCCGGTCTCGGGCACACGGTAGCCAAAGGCACCGGCCATCATGAACACGAAATAGACCAGACCCATGACCACAAAGGTCTGCATCACCCCGACATCGGTCGGCGTCGCAAAGTACTTCATCAGGTCCGCCGCCAGCGGCGACCCGATCATGGCGCCGCCACCAAAACCCATGATGGCCATACCGGTGGCCATGCCGCGCCGGTCCGGGAACCACTTGATCAGCGTGGACACGGGGGAGATATAGCCCAGCCCCAAACCAATGCCA
>CAUJJV010000271.1 GCA_963205375.1 Pseudomonadota bacterium | reverse complement strand
CAGGGTGGTGCGTTTTGTGCAGGTAAAGGAGGAGCGCCTCACGGGCGCGGGGGACACGGAGCAAAACGTGCCGCCCTGCCGGGCTGGAGCGAGTGCCCGACCACACTCCTGCGCGCTTAAATACCCAGCATCAACTGCAGGTTCTGCACGGCCGCGCCACTGGCACCCTTGCCCAGGTTATCCAGGCGGGCGACGAGCACGGCATGGTGGGCATCGTCATTGCCAAACACGCGCAGTTCCATCTTGTTGGTGTTGGCCAGTGCGACGGCGTCCAGTTTCAGATCGGGCGTTGCAGGCTCGACGGTGACCCAGGTGCTACCGGCGTAGTGTTGGGCCAGCGCGTTGTGCAGGTCCTGTGCCGAGGGTTTGGCCGGCAGCGTGTCCAGATGCAGCGGCAACTGCACCAGCATCCCCTGTGCGAAGTTGCCTACGGATGGCACAAACAGCGGGCGACGGGTCAGGCCGGTGTAGCACATGATTTCGGGAATGTGCTTGTGCTTCAGGCCCAGTGCATAGAGCTCCATGGCCGGCGCATTGCCAGCTTCGTAGGCTTCGATCATGGTGCGGCCCCCACCGGAGTAGCCACTGATGGACGGCAGGCACACCGGGAAATCGGCGGGCAGCAATCCCGCATCTACCAGTGGGCGAATCAGCGCAATGGCGCCCGTGGCATAGCAGCCGGGATTGCCCACGCGCTGCGCTTTCACCACCGCTTCGCGTTGACCGGGGGCCAATTCGGGGAAGCCGTAGACCCAGCCCGGTGCGGTGCGGTGCGCAGTCGATGCATCAATGATTTTGGGTCCAATTCCGCCGTTAGCCCTCGTCAAATCGTCAATCATCGCTACGGATTCAATAGCGGCATCATCGTGCAGGCACAGTACGACCAGATCCGCTTTGGCCATCAGGGCGCGTTTGGCATTCGGGTCTTTGCGCAAGGCGGGGTCGATGCTGATGAGTTCGATCTGCGACATGGCCTGCAGGCGTTCGCGGATCTGGAGTCCGGTGGTGCCTGCTTCGCCGTCAATAAAAATTTTTTTCATGGGTTCTGGAGGGGCTTGGCCCCACTGTTCAGAGGGAAATTTGCGCCTGCCGCAAATACCTCAATCCCCTGGGGGGTATGGGCTTCGCGCTGGCTGTAAGTCTTGCACAAGTTTTGTGCATCGCACCATGATACAGTGCGGCGCTGATGTGTCCAGTGCCATCCGCCGGGCTCCTGCAGGCGGCGGAATGGTGAACATTGTCCTGTCCAGAGAGAGACGTCATGAAGATTCACGAGTACCAAGGCAAGGAAATCTTGCGTCAATTCGGCGTACCGGTGCCCCGCGGCATCCCCGCCTTTACAGTCCAGGAAGCGGTTGAAGCTGCGCAGAAACTGGGCGGCCCAGTCTGGGTGGTGAAGGCGCAAATCCACGCAGGTGGTCGCGGCAAGGGCGGCGGCGTGAAAGTGGCCAAGAGCATTGACGATGTCAAGCGCCTCGCCGGTGAAATTCTGGGCATGCAACTCAAGACGCATCAGACCGGCCCCGAAGGCCAGAAGGTCCGCCGCCTCTACATCGAAGACGGCGCTGACATCCAGAAAGAATATTACGTGTCCATCGTGACCGACCGTGCTACCCAGAAGCTGGCGTTCATCGCCTCCAGCGAAGGCGGCATGGACATCGAGGAAGTGGCCCATTCCACTCCTGAGAAGATCATCACCGAGTTCATCGACCCGCTGACCGGCCTGTCCGAAGCACAGGGCACGAAGATCGCCAATGGCATCGGCCTGCCCGCCGAGTCCACCGCACAGGCCGTGGATATCTTCCAGAAGCTGTACAAGTGCTACATGGACACCGATGCTTCGCTGGTGGAAATCAACCCCCTGAACCGCGACAGCAAGAACAACCTGATCGCTTTGGACGCCAAGTTCAACTTTGACGCCAACGCCCTGTTCCGCCATCCCGAAATCGTGGCCTACCGCGATCTGGACGAAGAAGATCCGGCCGAAGTGGAAGCTTCCAAGTTTGACCTGGCTTACATCAGCCTGGACGGCAACATCGGCTGCCTGGTCAACGGTGCCGGCTTGGCCATGGCGACCATGGACACCATCAAGTTGTTTGGCGGTGAGCCTGCCAACTTCCTGGACGTGGGCGGTGGCGCAACCGCCGAGAAGGTCACGGAAGCCTTCAAGATCATGTTGAAGAACAAGAACGTCAAAGGCATTCTGGTCAACATCTTCGGCGGCATCATGAAGTGCGACACCATCGCCACTGGCGTGATCACCGCCTGCAAGGCTGTGAATCTGTCTGTGCCACTGGTTGTGCGCATGAAGGGCACCAACGACGAGCTTGGCAAGAAACTGTTGGCTGAGAGCGGTCTGCCCATCATTAGCGCCGACACCATGGCCGAAGCAGCAACCCAAATTGTGGCCGCCGTTAAGTAAGCCCGGAGAACACCATGTCGATCTATATCAACAAAGACACCAAAGTTATTACTCAGGGCATTACCGGCAAGACCGGTCAGTTCCATACTGAAAAGTGCCAGGAATACGCCAACGGCAAGAACGCCTTTGTCGCGGGTGTGAACCCCAAGAAGGCTGGCGAGTCCATCTTCAACATCCCAATCTACGCATCCGTCAAGGAAGCTGCGCACCAGACCGGCGCCACCGTGTCCGTCATCTATGTGCCGCCAGCTGGTGCTGCTGCCGCGATCTGGGAAGCCGTTGAGGCGGATCTGGATCTGGCGATCTGTATCACCGAAGGCATTCCAGTGCGCGACATGCTCGAAGTACGCAACCGCATGAAAGCCAAGGAAGCCGCCGGCGGCAAGAAGACCTTGCTGCTGGGCCCGAACTGCCCTGGTCTGATCACTCCCGACGAAATCAAGATTGGCATCATGCCCGGTCACATCCACCGCAAGGGCCGCATTGGCGTGGTCAGCCGTTCCGGCACCCTGACGTATGAAGCGGTTGCCATGCTGACGGAAGTCGGTCTGGGTCAGTCCACTGCGGTCGGTATTGGTGGCGACCCCATCAATGGCCTCAAGCATATCGACGTGATGAAGGCGTTCAATGACGACCCCGATACCGATGCTGTGATCATGATCGGTGAAATCGGTGGCCCGGATGAGGCCGATGCTGCACGCTGGTGCAAGGCCAACATGAAGAAGCCGATCGTCGGCTTTATCGCTGGCGTGACTGCCCCTCCCGGCAAGCGCATGGGCCATGCAGGCGCCTTGATTTCTGGCGGCGCAGACACTGCAGATGCCAAGCTCGCCATCATGGAAGAGTCGGGCTTCATCGTCACACGCAACCCGTCTGAGCTCGGAAAATTGCTCAAGGCGCAGTTGCGCTAATCTGTGCTCACGCCTGCTGGCGTGACGCCCCAAAACAAAAGCCGGTTGTCTTGAGAGACAATCCGGCTTTGTCATTTGATGGGGCTGCGTCGCCCCTCCGCTACGAAGGATTTCTGTGGAAGAGTTTCTAACAGCCCATTTTTGGCTCGCAGTAGGTCAAATCATCATGATTGACATCCTGCTGGGAGGGGATAACGCCGTGGTGATTGCCCTGGCTTGCAGGCAATTGCCTCCCAATTTGCGAACCAAGGGCATTTTGTGGGGGACGGCAGGCGCCATTGTTTTGCGGGTGATCCTGATTGCATTTGCGCTGACCCTGCTCCAGGTGCCCTTCCTGAAGCTGGTGGGCGCTGCGCTCTTGCTGTGGATTGGCATCAAGCTGCTGGTGCCGGAAGATGACGGTGGACATGAAAACATCCAGGGCAGTGACAAGCTCTGGGCGGCTGTCAAAACGGTGATCGTGGCCGATCTCGTCATGAGCATTGACAACGTGATTGCCATTGCCGGTGCTGCGACGGGTGCCGGAAGTCAGCACCAGTTGCCTTTGGTGATATTCGGTTTGCTGGTGAGCATTCCCATCATCATCTGGGGCAGCCAGTTGGTTCTGAAGCTGATGGACCGGTTTCCCATCATCATCACGGTAGGCGGCATGTTGCTGGGCTGGATTGCCGGTACGATGGCCCATACCGATCCGGGTTTGAGTCAGTGGATGCCGCAGTCGGCGTGGTGGGGATATGGTTTGGGTGTAGCCGGAGCCTTGACCGTCCTGCTGGTGGGCACTGCCTTGGGTCGTCGCACAAACGCTGAATAGCCGTTCATCGAACAAACCCGCCAATTGTCGGGAAAGGGCGACTCCCCGTGAATTAGTGCCTTGTCTGCTATGTCCGCGTCTGATAACGTTCGGACTCGGTCTGGCCCCAGGCCAAAGTTTCAACCAGGTTGAGCGGTCAAAAGCTCACGTTTTGGGCCCAAGGGCGGGAATTGGCTAAACCTTCATCCACATTGCAGACCCCGTTCTGGCGGGCAGACTGGTTTGCCGGTGTTGCCGTCGTTCTGGCCGCGCTAGGGTTGCATCTTGTGACGGACTTGACCGGTATGCTTGAGCGCCGGTTTTACGACTTTTCCACTACCAGCACGTCGCGGCAACCGTCTGATCGCATTGCCATCATTGCGATTGACGCCCCAAGCATTGCCGATATTGGCCCCTGGCCATGGCCGCGCGACGTGCATGCGCGGCTGATTGACCAGCTTGCCGCGGCAAAGGCCAAGACGGTGGTGCATACCACCCTGTTCCATGAGCCGCAGCTTGATTCGGGACTGGTGTACATCCGCAAGATGAAAGACGTGCTTGCAACCGCGGGTGACGCCACGCCGGTTGCTGACGATCTGGGCAAGTTGATTGCACAGGCTGAACTGGCACTGGACACCGATGCCGCGCTGGCTGCCAGTCTGCAAGCGGCGAGCAATGTGCTTATTCCTTCGGAGTTCGTGCTTGGCAGTCCGCAAGGCAAGCCGGATGTCGCCTTGCCGGCGTATGCACTCAAAAGTGCGGTGGATGACAACGCCGGGTTTTCCATTTTGGCTACGCGTCTGCAGCAACCCATCGCCTCCATCGGTGAAGCGGCGGCAGGCATCGGGCATCTGAACCAGTCTCCGGATGTGGATGGTGTGGTGCGGCGGGTGCCCTTGCTGGTCAATTACCATGGCAAGGCGGTGCCGTCCATGGCCTTGCTGGCTGCGATGAAGGGTCTGGGTTTGCAACCGGCGGACATTCGTCCCCAGACGGGCGAGTCGGTGCAACTGGGCAAGCTGCGCATCCGCACCGACGCATCTGCAAGGATGTTGCCGCAGTTTTACAAGGGCCGAGATGGACGTCCGGCATTCGCGGTCGATTCTCTCCATGATGTGCTCAGTGGAAAAATTGCCGCAGGCAAATACGCGGAAAAGATTGTCATTATTGGGGTGATGGCTGCTGGCGTGGGAATGCTGTCTCCAGTGCCAGGCAATCAGGCTCTATCGCAGGCAGAAATCCTTGCGCATGTGACATCGAGCATTCTCAGCGAGCACTTCGTCGTCCAGCCACGCTGGGGGGGCTGGGCTAGTCTGGCTGTATTCCTTCTGGTCGCTGCGTATGTTGTGCTGGCCTTGCCGCGGCTGTCTGGCGGCGTGGCAGTTAGCGTCACCATCGTATTGCTGGTTGCCTTGCTGGCGACACAGTACGGTCTACTTTGGGGTGCGGGGCTCTGGCTGAACTTCGTGTTTCCGGCGACCGTGTTGCTACTGGGACATGTGGTGTTGACGATCAAACGTTTCCTGATGGTGGAGACTGGCAAGGTCAGCGTGGGTGAAGAGTCCGCGGAAACCAGCCGCATGATGGCTTTGGCGCTGCAGGGACAGGGGCAGCTGGATATGGCATTCGACCGCTTGCGTCGCGTTCCGCTGAATGACGCCGTGATGGGTAACCTCTACAGTCTGGCGCAGGATTTCGAGCGCAAGCACCAGCTCAGCAAGGCGAAGGCGGTGTACGAACACATGGGCACCCTGGATCCGGATTACAAGGACATTAAAACCAGGCTCCATCGCGTGGAAAACCTGTCCGAGACAGTCATGCCCGGTGGGACCGCCAGCCATCCGGACGGTGCCATGGCGCGCGATGGCGGCGGCGTGGAAAAGTTCATGCTGGGCCGCTACCAGATTGAGAAGGAATTGGGCAAGGGGGCGATGGGTGTGGTGTACCTTGGGAAGGACCCCAAGATCGGACGCGTTGTGGCTATCAAGACCCTGGCACTGACCGAAGAGTTCTCTGGCGACGGGTTGACGGATGCACGCGAACGCTTTTTTCGTGAGGCCGAGTCGGCTGGTCGGCTGCAGCACCAGGGCATCGTCACCATTTTTGATGCTGGCGAAGAGCACGATCTGGCCTACATCGCCATGGAGTTTCTCAAAGGACGGGATTTGGTGGACTACTGCAAGGGTGGCAACTTGTTGCCCGTTCCAGTGGTGTTGGGTATTGTTGCGCGCATAGCCGATGCGCTGGCCTACGCACACGGCCAGAACGTGGTTCACAGGGACATCAAGCCCGCCAATATCATGTACGCTGTCGAGACCGATACCGTCAAGGTGACGGACTTCGGTATCGCACGCATTACAGATTCCAGCAGGACCAGGACGGGCATGGTGCTTGGTACGCCGAGCTATATGTCACCGGAGCAACTGGCTGGGAAAAAAGTGGACGGACGTTCGGACCTGTATTCTCTGGGTGTCATGCTGTACCAGATGTTGACCGGTGTCTTGCCGTTTCGGGGGGAATCCATGGCTGAGTTGATGTACAAGATAGCCAATGAAAAGGCGCCTGACATTCGGGTTGTTCGGCCGGAATTGCCAGAAAAGTTAGCCCATATGGTTGCGCTGGCGCTCGACAAGCGACCCGAAACACGCTACCAGAGCGGCAACGAATTTGCTGCCGATTTGCGACTGGTTATGGCCGATCTTTCCAGGCAGCCCCTTCCAGACCATGCCTATACTGCGGGTAGTTTGGTTTCTTCGAATGAAAAGACGGTGGCCTTTGCTGCGACGGTGGCCGGGGGTAAAGGCTGAGGATGCGAGCAGGCAAGGCGGCACAGGCATCGAAATCTAAGAACAACATGAATTACAAATTTTGTGCAAAAACCGATACCGGGCGCACGCGGGACAATAACGAAGACTCCGTGGCATACGATGAATCGACCCGGCTGGCCGTGCTTGCAGATGGCATGGGTGGCTACAACGCGGGCGAGGTTGCCAGTGGGATGGCTACCGCTTTCATCAAGTCAGAATT
>CAUJJV010000270.1 GCA_963205375.1 Pseudomonadota bacterium | reverse complement strand
GTGGTTGGCGTTATTCATGACGTGGCGCGGCGAACGGCCTGGAAGAATAACCGGTTGGGTAACAGGCGCAGGGCCTGCATCCACAGTGTGAAACGTTTGGGGAAATGGATTTCAAAGGCGCCTTCTGCCCAGCCTTTGACGATGGCTGTCGCAGCCTGGCGCGGTGTCAACAACGCCGGCATGGCAAACTGGTTGGCGGCGGTCAGTGGCGTTTGTACAAAGCCGGGGTTGATGATGGACACGCCAATTCCCCGCTCATGCAAATCCAGATACAGGGTTTCCGCCAGGTTGATCAAGGCTGCCTTGGTCGGACCGTAGGCCAGGCCGTTGGGCAGGCCCCGGTAGCCAGCCACGCTGCCAACCAGACTGATGTGTCCTTCGCCGCGCGCCAGTAGTTGGGGCAGCACAGCGTCCAGCACATGGATGGCTCCGCTGTAATTCACCTCCATGTGGCGCAGCATGTCGTCTGGGTCCAGGGCCCATGCACGCATGGCGTTGTAGTGGCCGGCACAGTACACCACGCAGTCCAGGGGGCCGAGCGCCTGCAATTGGCGCGCCGCCTGACCAACGGCCTGTCTGTCCGTGGCATCCAGTGCCAGCGCCATGCTGCCAGGGTGGTGCGCCACAAAGGCGTCCAGCGAAGCGGCCTTGCGTGCCGACACGATGACGCGGGCGCCCAGCGTGTGCAGGGCTTCGGCGGTTGCCAGACCAATCCCGGTAGAAGCGCCGACGATCCATACGGTCTTGCCGCGCCATTCCTTCAGCGGCGGGTTGAGGGGTTGGAAGAAGCTCACGGCGCACGCCTCGTGAATGCGAGCGTGACCTCGCCCAGCCGGACGCCAAACTTTCGCATGGTGGCCTTGTTCAGCATCACGGTGTCGGACATCAGGTACATCCAGTCGTCAAACTGAACTTCGTACACTTTGCCGTCGACAGGAAGGCTCAGGGTGTAGCTCCAGTTCAGCGCATTGCCCTGCGCCTGCCCTTGCGCGATGCCCACCACATCGTCCGCAGTGCCGGTATAGCGCCCGCCGGGCAACTTGGTGATGCGCCAGACGCGGCGTTGCTTGCTGCCATCCGAGTAGAGGAAGTCCTCGTCCAGCACCCCCTCATTGCCCTGCCAGGTACAGCGCATGACGACCGTAAACCGCTTCACCACCGTACCGGAGCGGTCGGTGAAGATGCCGTATGCGTCGAGCGTACCGTTGAAGTATTGCTGCAAGTCCAGAACCGGCTTTTCGGCGGTGTAGGAGTCCAGTTGTTGTGAGGCGCATCCACCCACCAGCATGGCGGTGGCGGCAGTACCAGAGAGCAGGAGCAGGCGACGTTTCATAGGGACTTTCGAAGAATGCGTGTGTACAGCAGCACGGCGGCTATTGCTTTGAGCAGGCAGGGCAACAGGCAGTAGGCCCAGGTGAGCATCTGCAGTGCCTCAGGATCGCGGGAACCCGGTGTGTAGCCCAGCAGCCCAAGCGCGGGTAGCGCCAGACCGGCAGCCAGAGCCAGGTTGAGCTTGGTGGCAAAGTTCCACCAGCCAAAATAGGCGCCTTCGGCGTGTCCCCGGTCGCCACTGGCGGCGATGGTCCCGGCCAGCATGGCGCCAGGCAGCGCCAGATCGGTACCCAGAGCGAACCCGGAAAGTGCGCAGACGATGACAAACAACGTCGTATCACCGGCACCCAGTGTGGAGGCGAACACGAACACAGCAATCGACAGCAGCATGCCTAGACCCCAGGTTCGGGCCAGCCCCAGGCGACGCACAACGGCCAGCCAAAGTGGCATGGCCAGAGCGGCGCAGACAAAATAGCTCCCCAGAAACAGGGGCTCAACCGCGGATGGAGCCTGCAGCCGGTCCTGCACAAAAAACAGGATCAGGGTCGCCGGGATGGCACTGGCAATCCCATTGACCACAAACACGGCCAGCAAGGCCCGGAATGCTGGCCGCGAAAACGGGTGCCAGAGGGAAGACTCTGGTCGAACGGCGATACCAGAAAACTCGCTCGCGGGGTGGGTCAACTCGGGTTGTCGTGCGCAACGCCAAGCCGACCACCCTACAGCAAGTGCTATAAAAAATATAGCTACTGTTGCAGATAAACCGAGGGCTACAGGCGTAATAGATGCCATAACCACCCCTGCCAGCCCCAGCCCTTCGCGCCAGGCCACCACCCGGCTGCGCTGCGCCTCATCGCCGCCCAGCAGGGCACCCCAGGACTGGTGCAGGATGCTCAGTGTGCTGTAGGCGGTGTAGGTGAGCAGCAGGCATCCCACAGCCCAGACCAGCAAGGCATCCGGGTGTTGCACGGGTGGAAAAAACAGCAGGGCAAATCCTGCACCCAGCAGCACCGCAGCAAGCGCCGCCCAGCGCAACACGGCGCGGGGCGACTGCTTGTAAAGGCGATCACCCCAGCGGCCCAGTACCGGATCGACAAATGCGTCGAAGAGCCGCGCAAACAGCAGCACCAGCCCCAGTGTGGCCAGCGGTACACCGAAGTGGCGTGCGTAGTGGTTGGGAAGCGTGACATACAGGGGCAGAGCCACAAACGCCAGTGGGAACCCCATCAGCCCATAGCGCCAGCCGTCACGCCAGGTGAAGGGGGTCGCAGGTAGGGGCAGTGTGGTTGGGGTGCGCATGGTCCTGCCTCAGGGCGTATTGCCCGCCAGCAGCTCGGTACGCAGCCGCGGCTCGCTGGTGTCTTCGGACAGCCAGATACCAAAGAACCGACGGCTGAACTCCGCCTCTGGAATGGTGGCGCGTGGCTGGCCGTTCAACCAGAACTGGGCACCCGTGCCAGGCCGGTGCAGCCCGGTGAGCCGGTCGCCCTCTACGACATCTGGAAACGCGTCCTGCATCAGGCCGAGCCAGCGCTGGGCGACTTCGGTGGTCAGGGGCGCGGTGCGCTGCATTTCCTTTAGTGACCGTTCGGCGATGGAGCGGCCATTCAGTGCGCGCAGATAGGTCAGCTCCAGCGCCAGCGGATGCAGAGCAAATGCTGACGCCTGAAAACCCGGCGCCACCCACAGCCGCGCGTCGTAGATATTCAGACCGAAGAACCGCATCCGTGCAGTACCTGCCAGACGGGCGCTGGATACACCGTTGCGAATCTCCAGCGGCACTTCGGGTTGTGCGCTTGCGTCGTGCAGCCCCAGTAGGCCCAGGCTGAGCGCCTGCGCGCCTGCGCCAAGCAGAGTGCGTCGACGGATGCGCAAAGGTGCCATGCTCAGTCTGCCCGCTTGCGCAGGGTGTACTGCACCACATCGATGTTGTCCTCATCAAACGCCGCTTCGCAGTACGCCAGATAGAACTCCCAGATGCGCATGAATTTCTCATCGAAACCCACGGCCAGCACCTCGTCGCGCCGGGCCAGGAAGGCTTCGCGCCAGCGCCGCAATGTCTCGGCATAGTCATGGCCAAACGCGTAGGCATCCACCACCTCCAGTCCGGCTGCCTCCGCCTGGGCGCGGAATTCGCGCGGGCACGGCAGGCATCCCCCGGGGAAGATGTATTGCTGAATGAAGTCGGTGGAGTGCAGGTAGCGGTCGAACAGGGCGTCGTCGATCACGATGCTCTGCACGCAGGCGTAGCCACCGGGTTTGAGCAGTTTGGCCACCGTGGCAAAGTAGGTGGGCCAGTATTCGCTGCCGACGGCTTCCACCATCTCGATGGAGCAGATAGCATCAAAAGGTGCATCGTCAATGTCGCGGTAGTCCTGCAGGCGCAAATCTGCCTGATTGCTGGTTCCCAGGCGCTGCATGCGGGCCCGTGCAAACTCCAGCTGCTCGGTACTCAGCGTCACTCCGGTGATGGATGCGCCTGACTCGGCCGTGGCCATTTCTGCCAGGGCGCCCCAGCCGCAACCAATCTCCAGCACCCGGTCGCCGGGGCGAACCCGTGCCTGCGTCAGTGCTCGGCGTACCTTGGTCTTCTGGGCCAGCGCCATGGGTTGGGTGGTGTCGCCCTCGAAAATGGCCGACGAGTAGTTCATGGTCTCATCGAGCCAGAGCGTGTAGAAAGCATTGCCCAGGTCGTAGTGGGCATGGATGTTCTTGCGGCTATTGGCGTGGGTGTTGCGGTGTAGCAGATGCCGCACGCGGTAGAACAGGCGTCCCAGCCAGCTGCCATAAATCACTCCTTCCATCTCGCCCCGGTTCTTCACCAGCACCCGCAGCAGCTCGGTCAGGTTAGGCGTGCTCCAGTCGCCCGCAATAAAGCTTTCGGCAAAACCAATGTCGCCGGATTTGAGTGCGGCAGAAAACACTTTCCAGTTGTGCAGGTGCAGCGTTGCGTGGGGTGCGGCGTCACCGCCAAAGCGTTGCATGGACCCGTCGGGCAGCTGAACTGTCAGGCTGCCGTGCCGCAGGCGTTGCAGGAGTTTCAGCACGGTGCGCGCAGCGCCCGGTGTGCCACGGGGTAACGCAAAGCTTCTGACTGCGGAAGGGTGGAGAGTCGTCATGGTGGTCTCGCGCTCGTTCTGGGAGTTATCGGGTGGTGAACGTGGTGGGTGGGGTCGGTTTGCCAAAGAAAGGCGTTTTTTTGACCAGCAGTTTGAGTGCCTGCCAGTGGATGCGTGCAACCACCCCAAGCGTCATGGCAGGGTAGCGCCACAGGGCGCGGCGCACGCTGGCGGCATTCAGTGGCTCAAGAGTTCCGCTCACGCTGGTCTGGATCAGCGGGCCTGCTGCGTCGTCATAGTCGATGCGTGCCACGGTGCGAGTGAGGTCGGGCGTCACCATGAAGCGAAACCGGTAGCCACCTTCCACAGGGCAGAACGGCGACACATGAAACACTTTGGCTGCCTGCAACTCGGTGCCATAGCGCGGGCGGTCCAGCAGGTAGCAGTGCCGCTCGCCAAAAGTGTTATTCACTTCCACCACAATGGCGCGCAGGCTGCCGTCTGTTGCATGGCAATACCAGAAGCTCACGGGCTTGAAGGTAAACCCCAGCACGCGCGGATAGCAGTGCAGCCAGATCTCTCCATCGGCCCCGTCAATGCCCTCGCGGTGCAGCAGTGCCTCCAACCAGGCCAGCGCACCGCCCTGCTCCGGACCGCGGCCATCACCATGGTCTTTATCAAAGAAACTCAGTGCGGCAAGGCGGTTACGGGCCAGCGTACCGTTGCCATTGCGCTGAAGAGTACGCATTGGCAGCATCAGGAAATAGGTGCCGTAGTCGAAGGCATTGCGCACCGGTCTGAGACGCACATGGCGTACCGAGCCAAAGCCCAGCATGGCCTGGTGTGCAGTGGCTGTCATGCCTGCTGCTCCAGTGGAGCCGCAGACAGCGCCAGCAGTTGCCTGGCCACATGCAGGCCCGACTTGAGGCCATCTTCATGGAAGCCATACCCGGTCCAGGCTCCACAGAAATAGGTGTGCTGTTGCCCTTGCAGACTGCCCACCTGGCCTTGTGCCTGGATGGCTTCCAGGTCAAACACCGGGTGGGCGTATTCAAAGCTGCCGTGGATTTGCTTGGGGTCGATGTCCCGCACCGGATTCAGCGACACGACCACATTTTGCGCAAACGGCAGTGGTTGCAGCATATTGAGCAGGTAGTGCAGGCACACCTGGGCCGCGTCTTGCCGGGTATCCGCACTGCGCTCGTAGTTCCAGGCGGCCCACGCGCGCTTGTTGGCCGGCAGGGCCGAGGTATCGGTGTGCAGTACCGCGCGATTAGGTTGGTAGCGAATGGCGCCAAGTACAGACCTCTCCAGGGGACTGGGGGTGCTCAACATGGCTAGCGACTGGTCGGAGTGGCAGGCCATCACCACCTTGTCAAAGCGCTCCGTCTGTCCGCGCGAGGTCACCAGCACGCCCTGCGCGTCGCGCTCCACCCGCTCCACCGGAGTGTTGAGGCGCTTGTCTTGCACCTGCGCCACGATGCGATCCACGTAGTTGCGTGCCCCGCCGCTCACGGTCCACCACTGGGGCCGGTTGGTGACCTGAATCAGGCCATGGTTGTGGCAGAACCGGATCATGGTGGCCACCGGAAACTGCAGCATCTGGTCTGTCGGGCAGCTCCAGATGCATCCCAGCATGGGCAGGAAATACCAGTCTCGAAATTCGGACGAAAACCCGTGCTGTGTCAGAAACATGTGCAGCGGCTGCATCAGTTCGGATTCGGCATTGCGCGTGGCGATGTCGGTGGCCAGTCTGTTGAAGCGCAACACATCGCGCAGCATGCGCAGGAAGCGCGGGTTGAGCAGATTGCCGCGTTGCGCGAAGACAGTGTTCAGTGATGAGCCGCTCCACTCCAGTGCCTTGTGGCCCTTCCTGGCCGGAACCTGCACCGAGAACGACATGTCCGATTTGGCAGTAGCCACACCGAGTTCGCCGAGCAGGGCAATCAGGTTGGGATAGGTTCGTTCGTTGAACACCAGAAAACCGGTGTCTACGCCGTGGGTCACCGAGCCGTGCGGACCCGGCAGGGTGACGTCCACTGTGTGCGTGTGTCCGCCAAAGTAATTACCCGATTCAAACAAAGTGACGTCGGCTTTGCCCGCCAACGTGTGGGCCACTGCAAGGCCTGAAATGCCTGAACCGATGATTGCAATTTTCATAACAAAATAAACCTTTCGGCTATTTTGTGACTGATTGGTAATTTATCGCATCAATAGGTTTTAAAACCATTTAATTAGCATGGTTTATTGGCTCCATCGGATGGATTCGCAGCGTTGGCAGGGACTACCAGGGACGGTCTGTGGCGGTGGTAGCCGTCAGAGGGAGCATGCGCTCGAGGTTGATTTTGACTTTCACCTCCCGGTGCGGCACGCTGGCCACGATGCGGTGCTCGCGCGCGGAGGTATCCCGCACGATGGGCTCCCCGGTGGGCATTCCGCTGCGGTTGACAACGACGGCCACGCGCGGTGTCGAAGTGTTCTGTCCGCGCCGCACCACCACGCCCACTTCGTCTGTCGCCAGGCGCACAAAAGAACCTGGCTGGTAAATGCCCACGGCCTTGATGAGCGCGGCGCCAGCCTCGTCTACCTGGCGATTCTCGTCAAAGTAGCAGGCCTGCATGGCTGCTGCGGGTGAAATCGGGACGCGAGACGCGCGGGGCGCGAGACGCGCTGCAAACATGTCAGCACGCTGCACCAGCCGTGCCATGCGTTGGGCCGGCGTCTTGTCAAGCATGTCAGCACGCTGCACCAGCCGTGCCATGCGTTGGGCCGGCGTCTTGTCAAGCAACGGGCCTGGCAGCTTGTGGTGGTGGTAGCGCACGGCTTCGAGCCAGAGCGGATCGCCGACACCGAGGGTGCGTAACAGGTCGCCGGAGCCCTTGGGATGGTTGTCGATCGCCGCCCTCTGCTCAGGGGTGGGAGGCTCCACCTGCAGGGCCAGTTTGTCCTGCAGATCGGTCATGCACACATTCATGGTCAGCGCGACTCTGCGCACAATGGCGTCAATCGACTCGGACCACCCCAGAACCTCGCGGGATGCCAGGCTGCACATCGCGCTGACCAGCATGGCGTGGGTAGCGCTGTAGAGCTGGGTCTCCGTGGCAGACAGGTGGATCAGTGCAAACAGCGTGCCGTCCGGATTGCGCTGGGTTTGCTCGCTCAATATGTCGTCAATGCGTACCAGGCGACTCTGAAAAGTCTCGGGATTGGAGTCCCGCAGCAGGTAATTCGTCTGCACCTGCAGGTCCAGCCAGTCAATGCGCTCGTCGTCCACCACGCGCTTGCGCAGTGCCTCGGCCGAGAGTTTGGTGTCTGCGATTTCGCCCAGTGATTTTTCGCTGCGCACCAGCGTTTGCAGCTGGTCTACATAAGCGCGGTGCAGGGCTCCAGAATCGGAAACGTCGATGAACAGGCCCCTGCCGCGCCCCACGATGTCCTCCAGATGGGCGCGGGATTCGACTACAAACGACTTTCGGGCCAGCAGGACCCCGTCCTCGTCCACGAGCGGGAAAGGAAGTGGCTGCCCAATGCGGATGGAGTCAAAACTGACAGGGACAAGGTTCATAAGTTACCAAAATATTATGCATGGCAGATCGGTCGCTGAAAGCCGGAATTGAGGGGCAAGCACCGTGCAGTCTGGCCCTGCTAGCATCGGGGGCATGCAAGCCCATGATGCTCCCCCCGCCTTCCTGGACAAGATCGCCCGGCGCGAAGACCTGCGCCCTGCCTTGGATAAATTGCCCAAACCCTGGGTGTTCACCAATGGGGTGTTCGATGTGCTGCACCGCGGCCACGTCATGTACCTGGCTCAGGCACGCGCGCTCGGCGGCAGCCTCATCGTGGCCCTGAATACGGATGCATCGGTGCGCCGGCTGGGCAAGGGCGATGACCGCCCGCTGAACAATGAAATGGACCGCGCCATCGTCATGGCCAGCCAACAAGCGGTGGGCCTGGTGACCTGGTTCGATGAAGATACGCCAGTGGACATCATTGGCGAGATCCGCCCGGACATCCTGGTCAAGGGCGGTGACTACGACATGTCCAAACTGCCGGAAACCCGGCTGGTGGAAAGCTGGGGTGGCCATGCGCTGGCGCTGCCGTTTGTCCAAGGGTATTCCACCACCAAGCTGGTGCAAAGAATCCGGGCCGGGTAGCCTGTTCTACCAGGCCACCCTCTCCGCAGATCGGCCCAGCAGCCAGGCAAACCCCACTCCCACAGTGGTTCCATACGATTGCCGCATCAACGGACTGCTGGCGTTCGCAGCCCCCGCGTACGAGTCGTAGCGGACGAAGCCAAATACGCGCAGATCGGGTGTGATATTTTTGGCGGCATCCAGCGTCAGTCGCGACAGCAACAGCCCGGCCTTGGCCTCATAGTACGGCCGGCTGGCCGTGACGTAAGGCTGGGAAACCCCGTAGAAATATTCGCCCAGCTTGCTGTCGGCAATCACCAGACTGACCCGTGCCGACATCCGCCAATCGGATAGCCCGTCCCGGGTTTCGTAACTCAGGGCGGGTTCAAATGCGTTTCCCTGCCCTCGGAATCCGCCGCCCAGTTCCAGAACCGTGCGCAAAGGCAGCACCAGTTGCACACGGCTGGTACCGTGTTGCAACAAGGTCCATTTCGCACGTGGGCCAAACTCCACCAACGTGCCCAGATCGGGCATGCCTGTGCGCGCAGCAATGTCCCCGGAACTGGCCGGCAATGAGCCGGAAAAACCTATGTCCAGCTCAAACTTATCCTGGTGCACCAGTCGCGCATCCAGTCCGCCCCGATCGATGCGCAGCACCTCTCCGCGGTAGATCAGGAAAAGCAGCGCAGCGGCAAGCCTCAGCTTTTCTGTGGATCCCGGGTAGGCAGGAGACTCCAAAGCGCCACCGGCCATACCTACTTCCCAAAGCGGCAAGCCAGCATCCTGTGCCTGCGCATAAGTGGTGGCTGCTCCTAGCAGCAGCACAGCAGCGGAAGGGATGCGCATAGGTGTTTAGTGCACCCCAAACACCGCTGTCCATAACGCCAGGCCGGCGTCGCGTTCGGTAGTCACTTTCGCAATGTCGAGTTGCGTGGGCTCTTCGTTGAGCCGTGCGCGGTGCTGGATCTGCCGCAGTGTGCGGTAGGCCTGCGCTGCCTTGTCGCCCACATCGCCGGGTAGCAGGCCACAGGCCTGCGCCCGTTGCAGCAGGGCAATGTTGCCCACGTTGGGCAGCAGTTCGGGGTGCCGTCCACCTTGCGAAAGGACCAGAAACTGCACGACAAATTCGATGTCCACCATGCCACCCGGGCTGTGCTTCACATCAAACTGCTCGCCCTTGATGGCATGACTGGCGCTGACCTTGGTGCGCATGTTGCCAATCTCGTCGCGCAGGCCTTTTTCCCCGCGCTCGGTCTTGATCACCGCTTCGCGCACCGCATCAAAACGCGCCTGTAGTTCGGGTGCGCCCAGTACACAGCGCGCGCGCGTCATGGCCTGGTGTTCCCAGGTCCAGGCGGTGTTGCTGCCGCGCTGCTGCTGGTAGGCCGCGTACGAGGCAAAGCTGGTCACCAGCAGCCCCGAGTTGCCATTGGGGCGCAGTGCGGTATCGATTTCGTACAGATCTCCCTCGCCGGTCTTGACAGTGAGCCAGTTGATCAGTTTGCGCACCAGCGCGGCATACACCTCACCAGCGCGCTCGTCCTCGTCGTCGTAGACAAACACGATGTCGAGGTCACTGCCGTAGCCCAGTTCCTTGCCGCCGAGCTTGCCGTAGGCAATGATGGCAAAGCGGTGGTCGGGGCGGTGCTTGTTCTTGAGACGCTGCCAGCACCAGGCGGCAGTGGTGCGCAACACGCTCTCCGCCAGGGCGCTGAGGTCATCGGCTACCTGTTCGACCGTAAGCTTGCCTTCCACGTCGCGCGCCAGCGTGCGGAAGACTTCTGCATGGTGTGCGCGGCGCAGCAGGTTGAGCAGGGCTTCGTCGTCATCTTCGCCGCTGCCCTGCAGGGCAGTACGGCGGCGCTCCAGTTCCTGTTCAAAGTCCTGCGCATCAAAGCGCTCCTCAAACATGGCGGTGCCAGCCAGCTCGTCAATGACCCCGGGGTGCTTAAGCAGGTAGCGTGCTGGCCAGCGCGCCGCTCCCAGCATGCGCAGCAGGCGCTCGTGCACCGTGGGGCGCTCCAGCAGCAACGCCAGGTAGCTTTCGCGGCGCAGCAGCGGCTCGATCCAGTCGGCCAGTCGCACAGCCGCGTCTTCAGTGACCCGCCCATCGGCGAGCCACTGCGCCGTGCGCTGCACCAGCCGGCCCAGGCGCGCGCGGGATTCCTCGCGCAACGCGAGCACGCGCGGGTGCTCGCGCCAGCTGGCCACACGGTCGCGAAACGGACCTTCCAGATCCGCCAGCAAGGCGTCAAAGTCGTTGGCATCACCGGACGATTTGCCACCACATCCCTTGCAGCCGTGCTGCGCTCCCCCCAGTAAAGCGTCGAACTCCTGCGCCACCAGTTCCCGGTGGGCATCGAGCTGGCACAGGAACGCACAGGTATCGGCAAAACCCAGTGTCTGTGCAATCCAACCGAGGTCGTTGTCGCCACTGGGCAGCACATGGGTTTGCTGGTCGTCGAGGTACTGGATGCGGTGCTCCACCTTGCGCAGAAACAGGTAGGCCTGCGCCAGTGCGTCCGCGGTGCTTTGTGGCATCAGTCCGGCAGTGGCGATGCGTTGCAGGGCGCTGACCGTGGGGCGCGTGCGCAGCTCTGGGAACTGGCCACCACGCACCACCTGCAGCAGTTGCACGGTGAACTCAATCTCGCGGATGCCGCCGCGGGACAGCTTGACGTCGTTGTTGCGCTCCGGATGTCCCGCACTGCGGCGCGCCGCATGGTCGCGAATCTGGCGGTGCAGCACCCGCAACGAGTCAAACACGTTGTAGTCCAGATAGCGGCGGAATACGAACGGAACGACCAGGCTGCGCAAATACAGCGCGCAACTCGAACCCACTGCGCTGCTGGGGGCGACTACCCGGCTTTTGAGCCAGGCAAAACGCTCCCATTCGCGCCCCTGCACATGGAAATACTCTTCCAGGGCACCTAGCGAAACAGCCGGTGGTCCGGAGTTGCCGTTGGGGCGCAGGGCCAGATCGACGCGGAAGACGAAGCCGTGCTCTGTGGTGTCGCCTACCAGTGCGTACATGGCACGCACCAGCTTGCTGAAGTATTCCTGGTTGGAGATGCGGCTGCGGCCTTCGGCGTTGCCGGCGGTTTCGCCATCGTGGTCGTAGATGTAGATCAGGTCGATGTCGCTGGAGACATTGAGCTCCCGGGCGCCCAGCTTGCCCATGCCCACAATGCACAGTTGCGCCCGTTCGCCATTGGGGGCAAGGGGGGCGCCGTGGCTCTGGTCCAGGGCCTTGCAGCCTTCGTCAAAGCTGATGTCAAGTGCCCACTCTGCCAGTTCAGTCATGGCCAGGGTCACCAGTTCCAGCGGTGTGTCGGCGTCGCAGTCCAGACAGGTCAGGCGCTCCAGCACCAGCTGACGTGTGGTGCGCAAGGCCTGCGAAATGTCAGCACCTGTGCTGCGCAATGCGTCAAAGACGGCCTGCATGGCTGCGCGTGTGGGAGCGCCGGAGGGCAAAAGGGAGAGCTGTTCTGCATACCTGCGGCGAATGCGCTGGACGAAACGTGATTCCTGCGCCAGTGGCGCTGCCCCGTTGCGGGTCATAATTCCTGACATAGCTACCAATGCACGAGATTTGATTTGATACCAACCCCATCGCTGCTGCTCAGAGCCGTTGCCTCGGCTGCGCGCTGGGCCTTGTGGCTGCTCGCTTTAGGCTGGCTCACGCTGGGCCTGGTCTGGGGTGGACTGCATTTTCTGATTGTGCCCCGAATCGGTGAATTGCGTCCTTGGGTCGAGCAACAGGCCTCCAGTGCGTTGGGAATCTCGGTACGCATCGGCTCCATCGTGGCCCGTTCCAACGGGTTGATCCCGTCGGTCGAGATCCAGGATGTTCGCTTGCTGGACCCGCAGGGGCGGGAGGTATTGCGTCTGCCGCAGGTGCTGGCAGCGCTGTCGCCACACTCGGCACTGGGACTGGGTTTCGAGCAGTTGTATGTGGAAGGCCTGGTACTGGATATTCGCCGTACGGCCGATGGCCGGTTTTGGGTGGCGGGCATGGCCCTGCCACAGACCACGGACAGCGATGGGGCGGGTGCGGACTGGGTGTTTTCCCAAACGGAACTGGCGGTACGCCATGGCACGGTGCGGTGGACCGACGAGATGCGTGGCGCGCCGACGCTGGAGTTGACCGATGTCGATGTGGTGCTGCGCAACTCTGGCAAATCCCACGCATTGCGTATGGATGCCACGCCACCCGCCTCCTGGGGCGCTCGGTTGAGCCTGTCTGGGATCTTTCGCCAGCCGCTGTTGAGCCGCAGTGCGGGTAACTGGCGCGAGTGGCAGGGACAAGCGTACGCCCACTTTCCGCATGTGGACATGGCGCAGCTGCGTCGTTATCTGGATCTGGGTGTGGATGTCGCGCAGGGCGCTGGCGCCTTGCGCGCCTGGGTGGATGTCAACCGGGCCGAATTCACCCATGCCACCGCGGACGTGGCCATGGACCAGGTCAACGTCCGGGTATCGCCCAAGCTGGAGCCGCTGATGCTGACCACTGTGTCGGGCCGGGTGGGTGCCAGGCGGTTCGACGATGGCTACGAGTTCTCTACCGAAGCGCTGGCTTTCCATACGCAGGATGGTTTGCACTGGCCAGGCGGCAACGTGCGGGTGGGCCTGTTCAGCGGCGATGCCCGCAAGCCTGCGCATGGGGAAATCAGTGCGGACCGGCTGGACCTGGCGGCTATGGTGGAAATTGCCCAGCGCTTGCCGTTGGACGCAACCGTACACCAGGCGCTGGCAGCCTACAAGCCCAAGGGGCTGGTGGAGCAGATGCAGGCCACCTGGCTGGGCGCGGTGGCCACGCCCGAGCGTTTTACTGCCAAGGGCCGTGTGGTCCAACTGGAAATTGCCGCGCAAAGCGCCCCGCAGAACACACCTGGCGTGCAGGGGGGCACGGTAGATTTCGATGTGACCCAGGCAGGAGGGCGCGCCACCATTTCCGTGCAGGGTGGGGCAGTGGATCTGCCTGGCATTTTTGAAGCGTCGGTGGTTCCATTGGACCAGCTGAGCGGGGATGTGCAATGGAAACTGGAAGGCGAACGCATCGAGGTTGCGTTGCCCAACCTGCGTTTCAGCAATGCCGATGTGCAAGGCGAAGCCCAGGTGAAGTGGCAGACCGCGGAGGTCGCAAAGGGTGTGGTGAACCAGCAGGGGCGCTTCCCCGGAATTCTGGACTTGCAGGGAACCCTGAGCCGTGCACAGGGCGCGCAAGTGCACCGTTACCTGCCGCTGGTGCTGGATGAGTCGGTGCGCTTTTACGTGCGGGACGCCGTGCGGGCAGGAGTTGCATCGAATGTCAAGTTCAAGCTCAAGGGGGATTTGCGTACCTTTCCTTACGCCAATGCCAAACAGGGGGACTTTCGCATCTCGGCGGATGTGAAAAATGTCACCTACGCCTTCGCACCGGCGTTCCTGTTGCCCAAAGACAGCCTGCCCTGGCCCGCACTGACGCAGTTGTCGGGCGAGTTGGTGATTGACCATGACACGCTGCAAATCAAGAGCGCAAACGGCGTCCTAGGCAGCGCCGGCTTGCAGTTCTTCAAGACGGAAGGGCTCGTCAAGAACCTGTACGACGGGGCAACCGTCACCGTGACCGGAGATTTAAAGGGGCCGCTCAATGATGTGCTCACCATAGTCAATGGTTCGCCGTTGGGTGGTTTGACCGGCAAGGTGTTGTCCCGGGCCACGGCCGCCGGGGCGGCAGACTACAAGCTCAAGCTCGGCTTTCCTATCGCTGCGGTGGACCGGATCACGGTGCAGGGGGCGGTGGTGATGGCGGGCAACGATGTCCAGATTTCTCCGGAAACACCCAAGCTCACGCGCTTGCGTGGCACGCTGGCGTTTTCCGAAAGTGGCTTTACGGTATCGGGTGGACAGGCACGCGCCTTGGGCGGTGATGTGCGCATCGAGGGCGGGCTCAATACCGCTGCGGCCAAGGTCGGTACCCCGGTCAAGACGCCGGCGACGACGTTGCGGATCCAGGGCACGGCCACTGCCGAGGGATTGCGCCAGGCCAAGGAGCTGGGCTTTGCCGCGCGCCTGGCGCAATACGCAACAGGCGCGTCCACCTACCAGGCAACGGTGGGGTTGCGTGGCGGGGTGCCTGAGTTGCTGATCAGCAGTTCGCTTACCGGACTGGCGTTGAACCTGCCCGCTCCTTTTGCCAAATCTGCCGAAGCAGCTTTGCCATTGCGCATAGAAACCTCAGCGCTGCGGTCCCCCGTTCTGTCCGGTGCCAGCCAGTTGGACCAGTTGCAGTTCGACGTGGGGCGACTGGCCAATATTGCCTATGTGCGGGATGTGTCTGGGGCCGATGCCCGTGTGATGCGGGGTTCCATCGGTGTGGGTCTGGCCGCGGATGAGACCGCACCCATGCCGGACCAGGGGGTGGTGGCGAACGTCAACCTGTCGACCGTGGATGTAGATGCCTGGTCGCAGGTGCTGGCCAAGGTGTCCGGATCCGAAACCGACACTGCGCTCGCAGTGGGGCAGCCTGGTATGGCGTATCTGCCGACCAGTCTGGCGGTGCGCGCGCGCGAGTTGCTGGTCGGCGGGCGTACCCTCCACAACGTCGTTGTGGGCGGATCGCGTGATGGACAGCTGTGGCGCGCCAATCTGGATGCAACAGAGCTCAGCGGGTACGTGGAATACCGGCAGTCCACAGGGCCTACGGCCGGCCGCGTGTACGCCCGGCTGGCCCGGCTGGTAATTGGTCAAAGCACGGCACAGGATGTGGAGAATCTACTCGACGAGCAGCCCACCAGCATTCCAGCGCTGGATGTCGTGGTGGAAGACATGGAGTTGCGTGGCAAGAGGCTGGGGCGCGTGGAAATTGACGCCGTCAATCTGGCGGCTGGTGCGTCCGTCCGGGATGTGGCGCGCGAGTGGCGACTCAACCGCTTCAACATCATCACACCCGAAGCAGTGCTCACCGCGAGTGGCAACTGGACCCACATCGCTCCGGTGGCCACCACGCCATCGAATCGCAGCATCAAGGAGCGCCGCCGCACGGCGCTCAATTTCAAACTCGATATTGCCGATGCGGGCGATGTGCTCAGCCGCTTTGGCATGACCGGTGTGGTGCGCAGGGGCAAGGGCAAGATCGAAGGCCAGGTGGCCTGGATGGGCTCCCCGATTACGCTGGACTACCCCAGCCTGGGCGGAAGTTTCAATGTGAACGTGGAAACCGGGCAGTTCCTGAAGGCAGACCCTGGCCTGGCGAAGCTGCTGGGGGTACTGAGCCTGCAGTCTCTGCCACGCCGGTTGGTGCTGGATTTTCGCGATGTCTTCAGTGAGGGTTTTGCCTTTGATTTTCTGCGCGGGGACATCACCATTGAGCGGGGCATCGCGCGCACCAACAACCTGCAGATGAAAGGTGTCAATGCGGCGGTGCTGATGGAAGGCCAGGCGGACATTGCCAAGGAGACCCAGAACCTCAAGGTGGTGGTGATACCCGAGATCAATGCAGGAAGTGCTTCACTGATCGCGTCTGCCATCAATCCCCTGGTAGGGTTGAGCACTTTTCTGGCGCAGGTGATCTTGCGTCGGCCGCTGATCGAGGCGAACACCCAGGAGTTCCTGGTCGACGGCACCTGGGTGGACCCACGCGTAACCCGCGTGGAGCGAAAGACGGCACCCAACTAAGCGTATGGAATCCACATGAAAATTGCAGCCATTCAGATGGTGTCTACCGGCGACCTGAACGACAACCTGCAGCAGGCCGCTGCCCTGCTCGATCAGGCGGCCGCGCAGGGCGCGGAACTGGCTATGCTTCCAGAGTATTTTTGTCTCATTGGCCAGAACGATGCGGACAAGCTGGCCATCCAGGAGCCCTATGGGAAGGGCCCGATCCAGCAGTTTCTGGCCGACACGGCGCGTCGTTTGAAACTGTGGATCGTGGGTGGGACGCTGCCGCTGACGGCAACGCAGGCGGACCGGGTGTTCAACAGCACGCTGGTGTTCAATCCCCAGGGCCTTTGCGTGGCACGTTACGACAAGATCCACCTGTTCCGCTTTGACAACGGTGTGGAGCGCTACGACGAGTCGTGCGTGCTGGAGCGCGGAAACACCCCCGTGCGGTTTGCAATGGCGTCGCGGGACGGGCACCGCTGGCAGGTGGGCCTGAGCGTCTGTTATGACCTGCGTTTTCCGGAGTTGTACCGCAGTTATGCGCAGCAGGGTGTGGACCTGATTCTGGTGCCCAGCGCCTTCACCCACACCACGGGCAAGGCGCATTGGGAGGTGCTGTTGCGCGCGCGCGCCATCGAAAACCTGGCGTATGTGGCGGCGGCGGCACAAGGCGGAGTGCATCCCAACGGACGGCACACCTGGGGACAGTCCATCGCCATTGACCCGTGGGGGCAGGTGCTGGCAGAGCGGGCACAGGACCCCGGGGTGGTGATGGCTGATCTGGATGCACACATGCTGGTGCAGCGGCGCACGCAGTTGCCTGCGCTGGAGCATCGGGTGCTGACCGAGGGCACACCATGATGCGTGACTCTTTCAACCGCCGACTGTGGGTGGGGTGCAGTGTGGCCGCTGTGGCGGGCATACTGGCTGGCTGCGGCAGTGCCCCCATGGTGTATCCCACCGCGCCGCCCGCCCCAGTGGCGCGGCCTGTCGTTGTGCCTGCTCCTATTCCTTCGGGTCCAGGGGGTTCCCTGACCCAGCCGCGCAGCCGATGGGTGCCTGTTGCCTGGTCCGAACTGCCGGGCTTTGGGCAGGACAACCTGTTTGAAGCCTGGAACGCCTGGCTCAAGAGTTGCGAGAAACCTGTAGCCCCGATGGTAGCGCTGTGTGGCGAGGTGCGGCGCCTGAGCATTGCCGACGCCCAGGCGCAACGCGACTGGATGCAGGCGCGGCTTCAGCCCTACCGGGTGGAATCCGTGCAGGGCGAATCTACCGGGCTGCTGACCGGGTATTTCGAGCCGCAGCTGGAAGCCAGCCGCGTGCCCACGGCCACCTTCACCGTTCCGCTGTACCAGCCGCCGTTGAGTCTGGGGCAGCGCAAGCCTTGGTACACCCGCCAGGAAATCGACACCTTACCGGAAGCGCAGGCTGCGTTGCAGGGCCGGGCGATTGCGTACCTGGCCGACCCGATCGATGCACTGGTGTTGCAGATTCAGGGATCCGGCCGGTTGCGAATTGCCCAACCTGACGGTAGCCAGCGCTGGATTCGTGTGGCCTATGCGGGCACCAACGACCAGCCCTATCGCAGTGTGGGGCGCTGGCTGCTCGACCAAGGGCTGGTGAGGGACGCCTCGTGGCCCGGTATCAAGACCTGGCTGGCGCAAAACCCACAGCGGCGTCAGGAGTTGCTGTGGAGTAACCCGCGCATGGTTTTTTTCAAGGAAGAACCGTTGTCCGATCTGGATGCTGCCTTTGGACCCAAAGGCGCGCAGGGCGTGGCGCTGACGCCTGGCCGTTCCATCGCGGTGGACCCAGGGAGCATTCCCTATGGCACGCCAGTCTGGATGGCCTCCAGCGGCACACAGGTGAGCCTCCAGAGGCTGGTACTGGCGCAGGATACGGGCACCGCCATTACCGGTGCGATACGGGCAGACTACTTTGCTGGTTGGGGTGCGGAAGCGGCCGATCTTGCCGGACGGTTGCGCCAGCCGCTGCAGTTGTGGACGTTCTGGCCAAAGTAGCCGGGAAGTCGTTACCATGACATCCGTGCGACCAGCAATTCACTCATAACGACAGGATGACACCATGAGCAAGACATCAGTAATGCGCGACATTGATGAGCGGACCAATCTGGCGAGCAACAGCATGTTTGAGTTGCTGCTGTTCCGTTTGGGCGAGTCGCCAGCCACCCACAAGCGCGAGCTGTTTGGCATCAATGTGTTCAAGGTGCGCGAGATCATGGTCATGCCGGAAATCACTGCCATGGTGAATGCACCTCCGTCGGTCATGGGTGTGGCCAATATCCGGGGTCAGATGATTCCGGTGGTCAACCTGCCGCTGATTACCGGCTGTAATCCCACCAAGGGGCTGGCCATTCTGCTGGTGACCGAGTTTGCGCGCACCACGCAGGCGTTTGCGGTGGAAGAGGTCAATGAAATTGTCCGTCTGGAGTGGAAACAGGTGCTGTCCGCCGAAGGTACGGGCGGCGGGCTGGTGACCAGCATTGCCCGGCTCGATGGCAATGCGGAGAACACCCGTTTGGCCCAGGTGCTGGACGTGGAGCAGATCCTGCGCGATGTGTTCCCCGAGCAGCACAAGTCCCTCGATGATTCTGCTGTCATGCCGAAAGTGTCGATTCCACCCGGCTCCGTCATCCTGGCCGCGGATGACTCGGCCGTGGCCCGCATGATGATCGAGCAAGGCCTGCAAGCCATGAATGTGCAGTACGTCATGACCAAGACCGGCAAGGAAGCCTGGGACAAACTGCAGGCCATGCAGGCCGAAGCCACAGCCGCTGGCAAGTCCATCCGCGACAAGGTCGCGCTGGTGCTGACCGACCTGGAAATGCCTGAAATGGATGGTTTCACGTTGACCCGCAACATCAAGCAGGATCAGCGCTTTGCCGGCATCCCGGTGATCATCCACTCCTCCCTGACCGGTACCACCAACGAAGGGCATGTCAAAAGCGTGGGAGCCGATGCCTACGTGGCCAAGTTTGTGGCCGAAGAGCTGGGCGCCACGATTCGCTCGGTGCTGAACCGCTGACGCGGTTGTGCGTCAGCGCACCGTGATGCGTACCTGCACTTCGGTGCTGGATTGCATGGCCGATGCGCTGTTGCCTCCCAGGCTCTGGGTGTCATTGCTGGCAGAAAGGTCCGACTGCGCAATGGGCGTCCACTGACCCAGTGGCACCAGCAGCACGCTTTCTGTGCTCGCCGTGGAGGTTGCGCCAGTGATGCGACTTGCATTCGGGAGTGCCTGCTGGGCAGCAATCGATAGTTCCACCAGTTCAGCGCCGTCCCAGCGCGGGGTGGCTAGGAAGCCGGTACCCGCTTCCAGAAACACCACGCTCTGCGTGACGACCACCCGGCCATTGCGTACGAACGACTGCAGCAGGCGCAGGGGCTGGGCTGTGCGTAACGCAATATGGGCGTTACGGCCATTGAGCACCATCACCTGTTGGATTGCCGTTGCACCTTGTTGCGACTGCTGCTGGCGTGCCTGCAACTGTCCCCGCACCGAGAGTTGCCCGTCGTTGCCGATTCGCGCAGCACCACCGGTTTCCATGCCGGATTGCTGGGCACTGCCAGACTGCACCTGTCGCACCTCGATGAGCAGATTACGCAGCGGAAGGGGGTTGGGGTTTGCTATCGATTTAGTAGCTAACTGCGCAATAGATACGGGGGCTAGAGGCCAAAAACACATAAAAACAAGTAGCAGGCGCTTTTTCATGAACGACTCCGTGTGGTGGTGGCTGCAGAGGAGGCAGGCGAGAGGCGGCCCAGCGGCAGGGCACTGCTGGCCTTGACTTCACCGAGCGAGAAGCTGGTGTGCAGGTCTTTCACGTTGGGCAGGTTGATCAGTACCTCGCGCGCGAACTGGCTGAAGGTGTTGAGGTCGCGGCTGACCACCTGCAGCTCAAAGGTGCCGTTACCGCTGATGTAGTGGCAGCTGATGACTTCAGGGATGGTACGGATGGCATTTTCCAGGGCCTGCAGCACATCGCCGCTGTTGCGGTCGGCGTCCAGCCGAACGAAAGCCAGCACGCCCAGGCCGGTTTTGTGGCGGTTGATCTCGGCACGGTAGCCGGTGATGAAGCCGCTCTCTTCCAGTGCCTTGACCCGGCGCCAGCACGGGGCAGCGCTCAGCCCCACGCGCGAGGCCAGTTCGGCATTGCTCAGTCGGCCATCGTTTTGCAATTCGTTCAGGATGGCGATGTCAAATCGGTCAAGTGTTTCCATGCATGGCATTATGGAGAAAGATTCTTTCCATGTGTGGCGCTTTTCGAGCAAAGAACGCAAAGACATATCAGCGGTGCCGGAATACACTTGCGCGAACTAAATCGGAGACATGCACCATGAATGCCCCCCTGAGCCGCGACCTGCCCGAGCACATCCGCAAGGCACTGGAAACGGTCACCCTCGACGACAAATATTCCCTGGAATATGGCCAGGCCTTCATGAGCGGGGTGCAAGCCCTGGTCCGGCTGCCCATGCTGCAGCGTGTGCGCGACATGCGTGTGGGCAAGAACACGGCAGGCTTTATCAGTGGCTACCGCGGCTCGCCGCTGGGCACCTATGACCAGTCTCTGCAAAAGGCCGAGAAATACCTTAAGGCCCATCATGTCGTGTTCCAGCCGGGGGTAAACGAGGAGCTGGCCGCCACAGCGCTCTGGGGCACCCAGCAGTTGGGTTTTGCACCACCCGGCAGCAACAAATATGACGGTGTATTTGGTATCTGGTACGGCAAGGGCCCGGGCGTGGACCGTTGCTCCGATGTGTTCAAACACGCCAACATGGCCGGCACCACGCCCTGGGGCGGTGTGATCGCGGTGGCGGGGGACGACCACGTGGCCAAGAGCTCCACGGCAGCGCACCAGAGTGACCATATTTTCAAGGCCTGCGGCACGCCCGTGTTCTTTCCAGCCAATGTGCAGGAAATTCTGGACCTGGGCATCCATGCGTTTGCCATGAGCCGCTTCTCCGGCGTGTGGGCCGGCATGAAAACGATCCAGGAAATTGTGGAATCCAGTGCCACCGCCATGATCGATCCGGACCGGGTGCAAATCAAGATTCCGACGGACTTTCCCATGCCTCCCGGTGGCGTGCACATCCGCTGGCCAGATGCTGCGCTGGACCAGGAAGCGCGTCTGTTTGACACCAAGTGGTACGCCGCACTGGCCTACATCCGCGCCAACCGCCTGAATTACAACGTCATCGAAGGCAAGAATGATCGATTCGGTTTGATCGCCAGTGGCAAGGCGTTTAACGACACGCGTCAGGCTCTGGCGGATCTGGGGCTGGACGATGCCACCTGCCAGCGCTTGGGTATCCGCCTGCACAAGGTCGGTGTGGTGTGGCCGCTGGAAGCGCAGCTCACGCGCGAATTTGCCACCGGGCTGCAGGAAATCCTGGTAGTCGAGGAAAAACGCCAGGTCATCGAGTACCAGCTGAAGGAAGAGCTGTACAACTGGCGCCCTGACGTGCGCCCCACCGTGCTGGGCAAGTTCAACGAAGTGGACGGCGAAGACCGCTATGGCGCCGGTGGCGAGTGGTCCATGCCCAACCCCACGGCCAACACCCTGCTGCGTGCGAATGCCGATCTGTCGCCTGCCATCATTGCCCGTGCGATTGCCCAGCGTCTCAAGAAGCTGGGCATCGATGCGGACACCACTGCCCGTATCGACGCGCAACTGGCCATTCTGAGTGCCAAGGAAACCTCGATGCAGGTGCTGGAAGTCAGCACCAGTGCTGCGATTCGCCAGCCCTGGTTTTGTTCCGGTTGCCCGCACAACACCAGTACCCAAGTGCCCGAGGGTTCGCGTGCCATGGCCGGCATTGGCTGCCACTTCATGAGCATCTGGATGGACCGCTCCACCACAGGCTTCACCCAGATGGGGGGCGAGGGTGTGCCCTGGGTGGGACAGCAACCCTTCAGCCACGACCAGCACATGTTTGCGAACCTGGGCGATGGCACGTACTTTCACAGTGGTCTGCTGGCCGTGCGCCAGAGCATTGCAGCGGGCGTCAACATCACCTACAAGATTCTCTACAACGACGCCGTGGCTATGACCGGCGGCCAGCAGGTGGGCGAACGGCCCGAAGGCCATTC
>CAUJJV010000269.1 GCA_963205375.1 Pseudomonadota bacterium | reverse complement strand
CATTCCTGCGTCCACTGACGCTCCATCATCTTGGGCAGGCGGTGCACCACCACATTGAGGAAACTGCCGATGAGCAAGCCCAGAAGGCCTATGAGGCTGGCGTCCAGCCATTGCAAGCCGGAGAGCATCAAACCACTTGACCCAGTTTGAAGATGGGCAGGTACATGGCCACCACAATGCCACCAATCACGGTACCCAGAATCACGATGATGATGGGTTCCATCAGGCTCGAAATACCAGCCACCATGTCGTCCACTTCGGATTCGTAAAAGTCTGCTGCTTTGCCCAGCATGTGGTCAATGGAGCCGGACTCTTCGCCAATGGCGCACATCTGCAGCACCATGGATGGAAACAGGTTGGCGTTGGTCATGGCAGCCGTCAATGCGGTGCCGGTAGAGACTTCCTGCTGGATCTTCTGAGTGGCAGTGAAATACACAATATTCCCGGCGGCACCTCCCACGGAGTCGAGGGCTTCAACCAGCGGCACGCCAGCTGCGAACATGGTGGAAAGCGTTCGCGTCCATCGCGCAATGCAGGACTTGTCGACCAACACGCCAAAGATGGGCAACTTGAGCATCAGGCGGTCCATGAAAGCCTGCACCTTTTCGTTGCGTTTCCAGGCTTGCAGGAAGAAGTACACCCCACCCCCGATGCCGCCAAAGATCAGGTACCAATAACTGATAAAAAATTCGCTCATGGCGATCACGATCAGTGTGGGCGCAGGCAACTCACCGCCAAAAGACGTGAACACCTGTTTGAAGGACGGGATCACGAAAATCATGATCACCGACACCACCACAAACGCCACGATCAGCACCGTGATGGGGTACATCAAAGCGGATTTGATCTTGGATTTGATGGCCTCGGTCTTTTCCATGTAGACCGCCAGCCGGTCCAGCAGCTGGTCCAGAATACCGGCGGTCTCACCGGCTTCCACCAGATTGCAGTACAGGTTGTCGAAGTACAGGGGGTACTTGCGGAAGGCAGAGCTCAGTGACGTTCCGGTCTCCACATCCGATCGGATGTCGTTGAGCAGCTTGGTCACACTGGGGTTCGGATTTCCCCGACCCACAATGTCAAAAGCCTGGAGCAAGGGCACACCCGCTTTCATCATCGTAGCGAGCTGGCGCGTAAAGATAGCCAGATCTTTGGGTTTGATCGATTTGCCGGAGCGCATCCGGCGCTTCTTGATCTTCGTGGGAGTGACCCCCTGTCTGCGCAGCGACGCCTTGACCTGGTTCTCACCCGCAGCGCGAATCTCGCCACGGACCTGCTTTCCGTTGCGGTCTTTGCCTTCCCACTCAAAGACGGCGTCTTTGTTGTCTGCAGCCTTCGCTGATGTAGCCATAGTGTCCCTTGGGTTGCGCTTTATTCGTTAGTTACGGCAAGCACTTCTTCCAGTGAAGTGAGCCCCTGTTTCACCTTAAGCAAGCCGGATTGTCGCAAAGAGCGCACACCTTCCAGCTCCGATTGGGCAGCGATATCCAGAGCACTGCCATCACGCAAAATAATCTGCTGAATTGCTTCAGTAACAGGCATGACCTGGTAGATGCCCACCCGTCCCTTGTAGCCCAGGTTGCACATGGAGCAACCCACGGGGCGGTATGGACGCCAGGTGCCGTCCAGATCAGGCTCCTTGAACCCGGCGTCGCGCAAGGCTTCCATGGGAATGTCGGTTGGTGCTCGGCAGTTGAGGCAGAGGCGGCGGGCCAGACGCTGGGCTGTGATCAAAATAACGCTGGATGCAATATTGAATGGCGCAATGCCCATATTGCGCATGCGCGTCAACGTAGTGGGGGCATCATTGGTATGCAGGGTGGACAACACCAGGTGACCCGTTTGCGATGCCTTGATGGCAATGTCCGCCGTTTCCAGGTCACGAATCTCACCCACCATGATGATGTCTGGGTCCTGGCGCAAGAACGACTTGAGTGCAGCGGCGAATGTCAAACCTGCTTTCTCGTTCACATTGACCTGGTTGACGCCCGGCAAGTTGATTTCTGAGGGATCTTCAGCGGTGGCAATATTGACGCCTGGCTGATTCAACAGGTTCAGGCAGGTATACAGCGACACCGTTTTTCCTGAGCCTGTAGGGCCGGTGACCAGAATCATTCCGTAAGGTCTTCCAATGGCCTTGAGAAGCCGCTCCTTCTCATCCGGGTCATAGCCGAGGGCGTCGATCCCCAACTTGGCACTGTTGGGGTCCAGAATGCGGATGACGATCTTTTCACCGAAAAGAGTGGGAAGGGTGCTGACACGGAAATCAATGGCGCGGTCAGGCCCCACCTTGAGCTTCATCCGGCCGTCCTGCGGTACGCGCTTCTCGGAAATGTCCATGCGCGAGATCACTTTGATCCGCGAAGCCAGTTTGTCCTTGATTGCTACGGGAGGGCTGGCGATCTCTCTCAACTGACCGTCAATCCGAAAGCGCACGCGGTAGGAGTGCTCGTACGGCTCAAAATGCAAGTCAGATGCCCGCATACTGAAGGCGTCCATCAGCATCTTGTGCAGGAACCGCACCACAGGTGCGTCTTCGACCTCGGCCGCGTTGGCTTGCGATGACTCGGAAATCGCTTCGGCTGCGTTCTCGTCAAACTCGAAGTCACCACCGATGATGTCTTCCATCGCTTCAGTGGCCGTCAACGAGGTTGACTCCACCAGTTTCGACAGTTTGTCGTACTCAGCGATGATCCAGTCCACTCCCATCTGGGTTGCGAACTTGATTCTTTCGGCTGCCCGCTGGTCTGATGGATCTGCTGTGGCCACCATCAGGCGGTTGTTGCGCTTACTCAACACAACCAGCCGGTAGTCCTGGCAGATCTTTCCGTCCAGGAGCCCTTTGGGAAGGCGTTCGGAATCGACCGCATTCAGATCAATGAGCGGTGCGGCGAAGGCAACCGACAGTGTGTGCGCCAAATCGGCCGGTGAAACTGAACCACTGCCTACCAGTTCGGCGATGAAGCTGGATTTGTTGGCAACCGCCTTGCGATAAAGGTCTTCCGCAGAGCGCTGCCCCAGTTTGCCGGCAGCCACCAGCGCCCGCCCAATGCCGGGGAGGGCAACGGAGGCAGAATCAGTGGTAAGGGGGTCAACAGAAGCCATGCAATTGCGAGCATAAACGATGCCGGGCAGGTCTCAAAATCATCCTGGTTCGGCTGGCGTTGTAAATCCGCGGCGTTCTCCCTTGCTATCCCAGTCTGTCTGGAATAGTCCGAACGGACTATTGAGCTCTTGTCCTGTATTAAATAAAGTGCTACCACTTGTAACAATTCAGGGGTAGATACATGAAACGAACCATTTTGCTGGCTGGCCTGCTTGCTACGGCTGGTGTGGCACAAGCCGGGTTGTCCTTTCAGGAGTTGGCAACTGGCAGCCGTACAGAAATCTTCAATGGGATTGCCGGAATTGCCAATATGGCTACCGGAACGCATGTTTCCTTGGGGCGGTTGTTAACTGATCAGCTTGGAACCATTGCTTTTACCTATCTGGGTAATGAATCTGGGTACAACGATAAATTGCTGACTGTTGGTGGTTCTACCATACTGACCGAGGCAAACAGTGTCGGTACAACTGTAACCAGGGCCGTTAGTTCAATTGGTTCAATCAATTTCAAGTTCGAGGGCAACACCGGTCTATATGCCATCAACGGGTTGATGTCCGGTTGGGCATCCGGGACATCGATTGGCCTGATTGGCAAGAACATGAGTGTCAGTGGAAAGAGTTTTGACTATGTTCTCGGTTACAACGACAGTGCTGGTGCAGCTCGGCTCGGCGATTGGGATGATTTTGTGATTGGTGTGAAGTTCACGCCGGTTTCGGCAGTTCCAGAGCCCGAGACGTATGCAATGATGCTGGCTGGCTTGGGCTTAATGGGATCCATTGTTCGTCGTCGGAAAAAATCCAAGTCCTGAGTGCTTCCAGGATTTGTAGAGAAGGCCTGCCAACATGCAGGCCTTTTTTTATTCCAAAGTGTGATCAATTTGGCGGCGACTCACCCAGACGGGGGATGGCAACGTCACAATTAACCGCTACCATTATGCGATGTGCACACCATTGGCCGGTCCCCTCTCATGCTGAAACTGACGCGCGACGAAAGCCCTCCAAGTTCAGAAGATTTCAGCCGTTTTTACGTCTTGATTGATGAAGTGTTGGGTGTTCGCCGACACATTGATCTGATGCGTTGGCTTCAGGGTGGATTGCAGGGCTATCTTCCCCACGACATTCTGGTTGCCGCTTGGGGTGATTTTCATTTGGGGGTGATCCACTACGACATCGTTTCTGCGTTGCCTGGTGTACGTTCTGAAAGTGCCATGGCGGAATCTATTGCGCCGTTGCTTACTGGGCTATTTAATCGTTGGACTGTGCAGGACCGACGACCGTTTTCACTTAATGTGGGGCAAGACGGATTCGCTTGGGAAGGCGTTGCTACCCATGGCCCAATTGCGGAAGCGATGTTGGGTATGAAATCGGCTTTGGTTCATGGTATCAATGACCAGCGTGGTCGGCACGATTGTCTGTATGTTTTCTTCAGTCAACATCCGAAGCGTCGCCGCAACGAATCCCATGCCGTGAAAATCCTGCTTCCGTACATCGATACCGCGTTGAGGCAGGTTGATTTGATGCCAAACCAATATGCGCAAAAGAGCGGTGCCGCTTCGGATGGGCTGGCAGCTGCAGACGTTGTTGAGAATGACGTTCTGAGTGAGCGTGAGGCAGAGATTATGAAATGGGTTGCAATGGGTAAAACCAATGGAGAAATTGGTAGCATACTCAACGTCAGCTCTTTCACCATCAAGAACCACATGCAGCGCATCTTCAAGAAACTCGACGTATTTAACCGTGCACAGGCGGTTTCGACTTTTAAGAATACGTATGCTGTGCATGTCGCTGTAAAAGCTGCCAAGCAAGATGCCTGAGGAAAGAAGGGCTGCGTTGTCCTTCCTGAATGAGCCAGGCCCACCATTGGGTAAGGACAACCTATTAAGCGCTATAGAGACCGGGCTTGAGCCGTTTGCGCTGGTGTTTTCACTTTGGACGGTTGCCATAGCCATGGAGGGGGATTTGCCTGCCCCCTACTTGATACTCTCTGTACTTTTGTTCGCTATCACCTTTCCTGGAACGCCAAGGCTGGGTATGCCATCCCTGCAACTTGTTGGCGAAGTACTGGTAAGTTGGTTCTGGACAGTATCTCTTCTGGTGCTTACCGGCTTTGCGACTGGGTATGAACGTGAGTTTTCCCGAAAGATCATTCTTACGTGGGTTGTTGTCGCTCCGTTTGTACTGATCTCCGCACACTTTCTTTTGCGCCTCTGTGCGCCTTTCCTAGTGAGTCTTCAGGGTCCACCGCGACGTGCCATCATTGTTGGAATGAATGAGCAAGGCGTGGCGCTTGCCAGCAGAGTTGGTGAGACACCCTATTCACGCATTGAACTGGCGGGATTCTTTGACGACCGGGATTTGAACCGTCTGGATGCGTCCAGCGATTACAGGATGATTGGCCGGTTGGACGAACTTTCTCAATTCGTTCGCGAGAAAAATATCCAACTTATCTATCTTTCACTGCCGATGGCATCGCAGCCACGTATCTTGCATGTGCTTGATGAGCTCAAGGACACCACTGCCTCCATTTTCTTCGTACCCGACATGTTTGTGACTGACCTGATACAGGGGCAAACCGGTTCTGTCTGTGGCATGCCAGTCATTTCGGTATGCGAAACGCCGTTTACCGGATCGAACGGATTCATCAAACGATTGAGCGATATTGTCCTTTCGATCATTATCTTGCTGTTAATTTCTCCCATTCTTCTAGGGGTCGCCATTGCGGTGAAGGTCACCTCACCAGGACCTATCATCTTTCGGCAGCGGCGGTATGGCCTGGACGGCAAGGAAATCCTTGTTTACAAGTTCCGCTCGATGACTGTCACGGAAGATGGTGCCAATGTTCAGCAGGCTACCAAGAACGATAGCCGAATTACCCCCTTGGGCGCCATTCTGCGAAAGACATCCATTGATGAATTGCCGCAGTTCATCAATGTTCTGCAGGGGCGTATGAGTATCGTGGGGCCTCGTCCTCATGCGGTTGCACACAACGAGATGTACCGAAAGCTCATCAAAGGGTATATGGTGCGTCACAAGGTGAAGCCCGGTATTACCGGTTGGGCCCAGGTCAACGGCTATCGGGGTGAGACGGATACGCTGGACAAAATGCAGGGACGTATTGATTTCGACCTGGATTACCTGCGGAACTGGTCACTCAAGCTCGATTTGTACATTATTTTTAGAACAGTTCGATTGGTGATGAAGGACCAGCAAGCCTATTGAGTCGAGCGTGGATTAGCTCAAACGGACTATTGTTGAAAGAATTGTTCGAATTGCATAATTGCCATGGGTCAAAAAAGAGCCGCAAAGCCTTGAATTCAACACTTGTGACTGGGTATACATGACATCAAACTTCGCGGAATTGCAGCCAGATGCTGAGCCCCTTGGCACGGTCAGCGGGTTTGTCAACGAGTTCATTGAGGCAGTTGAACCTCAGCACATGTTTGATGACTTTAGTCGGCAGGAAACGGCGCTGCTGAGCGAATACTTGGAATGTTTTGGTGTGCCGCGTGACTCAGTGGTTGTGCGGGAGGGCGATGATGGCGATTTTCTGGCGAT
>CAUJJV010000268.1 GCA_963205375.1 Pseudomonadota bacterium | reverse complement strand
GGCGAGGTGGCCAGTTCCAGGGGCGCATTGACCCAGCGATACGCAAAGGCGCACGTCCCCAGGACGGCAGCCAGTACCACGGCAAAGAAGATACGCACAGCCCTACATTCCTCGTGAATTCATGGGGGAATCATAATTGACACCATGAACGCACCACATTCCGAATCTTCTGTCGACACCTTGCCCAGCGGTGTTACCACTCTGTCCCATCTTGGGGTCATCCAGATCAGTGGTGAGGACGCAGCCAAATTCATCCACGGGCAGCTGACACAGGACTTCTCCCTGCTGGGTCAAGACCAGGCACGACTGGCCGCGTTCTGTTCAGCCAAGGGCCGCATGCAGGCCAGTTTTGTGGGGTTCAAGCGCCCCAATGGCGACATCCTTCTGGTCTGCAGCCGTGATCTGCTGCCGGCGACGCTCAAGCGCCTGTCCATGTTTGTGCTGCGCGCCAAGGCCAAACTCACCGATGCGTCTGCACAGTTAGCGTTGTATGGTCTTGCGGGAGATGCTATTAAAAAAATAGCTGATGGCGCCCATTCTGCGTGGGCTAAGGTCGATTTTGATGATCAAACCGTGATTGCCCTCTACCCTGCGGACGGCGTGCAGCGCCAACTGCTGGTGGCGCCAGCAGGCAGTCCACCGCCCGAAGGCAATGGCTTACCGTTGGAAGTCTGGCAGTGGGGCGAAGTGCGCAGCGCGGTGGCCACGTTGAGCACCCCCGTATTTGAGGCTTTTGTCCCCCAGATGCTGAACTACGAGTCCGTGGGCGGGGTGAATTTCAAGAAGGGTTGCTATCCTGGGCAGGAGGTGGTGGCACGTAGCCAGTTCCGTGGCACGCTCAAGCGGCGTGCATTCGTGTTTCATTGTGACGCTCCGCTGGCTGCGGGAGATGAAGTGTTTTCCGCAGGTGACGCATCTCAGCCGGCGGGTGTGGTGGTGCAGGCTGCCCATGCCCCCTCGGGTGGGTTTGACGCCTTGATTTCTGTGCAGTTAAACGCGCTGGATACAGGCAGCCTGCATTTGAAATCCGCCAGTGGCCCCGGCCTGCTGCAATTGCCGCTGCCGTATTCGTTGTTGGACGATATTTAGGTCCGGAACTCCCTGTAAACTAACCATTCAGGCTTGCGCCAAGAAGGGATTGGTTCCATACATGTCCACACCACTGACAAAAGAAGAAGCGTTCGCAAGGTTGGGTTCCATTACCCGGGAAATGCACGAAGCGTTGACCGTATTGGGCGGTAACCAGTTGCACAGCATTGTGGAAGAAATTCCCAACGCCCGCGACCGCTTGGCCTATGTTGGCAAGATGACTGAAGACGCTGCCAACAAAGTGCTCACCCTGGTGGAAAAAGCCAAACCGGAGTGTGATGATCTGTCTACGCGTGGACTGGAATTGAGCCAGTCACTGACACGCATGGCAGGCACCCAGGACATGAGCGTGGACCGTGCCAAAGGTCTTCTGACGGTGTGCGGAAAGTTTGCAGAGAGCACCGCCAAGTTCGCCGGCGACCAGGCCAATGTGCTGAGCGACATCATGATGGCGCAGGATTTCCAGGATTTGTCAGGGCAGGTCATCAAGAAGGTGATCGACATCATCACGCGCACCGAGATGCAGCTGGTGCAGCTGCTGATCGACAGTTCGCCTGAAACGGTGGCAGTGCCCAAGTCTGATGCGCAGGAAATCACCGTGGACAACCACAAGCTCGAAGGACCGCAAACCGATGGTACGGCGCTGAAACAGGACGACGTGGACGACCTGCTCGCCTCACTCGGCTTCTAGCCTTTACAGCGCCAGGACCATTTCAATGTGGTCCAGCCCTGCCTCTTCAAACGGCGCTCCGCGCGCCACAAAACCCAATCTCCGGTAGAAGCCTTCGGCGCTGCGTTGTGCGTGCAGCATGACTTCCTTGTCGCCACGGCTGCGCGCACTGGAAACCAGCCTGTCCAGCATGGCACGCCCCAGACTGGAGCCACGCAGCACCCGGTCCACGGCCATCCGGCCAATGCGCCCTACTCCGGGTGCCTGTTGCACCAGTCTGCCACTGGCCACGGCCATTCCCAGCCGGTTGATGAGAATCGCATGCACAGCATCCGCATCGGCTGCGTCCCACACCAGCGTGGTGTCAATGCCCTGTTCCTGCACAAAGACGGCCTGCCGCAGCGGGCTTGCCTGGCTCTCCAGGGTTGCCCAGTTGCCGGTTTCCACCCTGACCATCGATTGACCCGACTCATACGCCATGAGCAGGTCGCGCAGGGCGTCGGGTACGGGTCTGGAGGTCTGGGTGGCGGGGTCGGCAAACACATAGATCAGCTCCCCGGTGACCAGCAGCGTGTCGCCCCGGAAGATCGCACCATCAAAGATGATGGAAGAGTTGCCAATACGGCCACAGCGTAGGCCTATTTCCAGCTGGTCGTCGTAGCGCGCAGAGGAAAAATACTCCACACTGGCTTTCTTGACGTAGAGGTCCCCGTTCAACATGTGCATGGCAGCTTCGTACGGTACGGCGAGCTCCCGCCAGTAGTCCGCCATGGCCGTGTCGAAATACATGAGGTAGTGGGCGTTGAACACGATTTTCTGCATGTCCACTTCAGCCCAACGCACGCGCAGGCGGTGCAGGCAGCGGAAATCAGCACGTTTGGGATTCATGTCGCAAAAGCCTCCTTGAGGGCCCGGGCCGCATCGGCATGGGCTTTTTCTGCTTCGGGGATGGCGCGCCCCATCTTGATGAACTCATGGACCACGCCACGGTAGATTTCCAGGTCCACAGCCACACCCGCCATGCGCAGCTGGTCCGCGTACAGCACACCTTCGTCGACCAAAGGGTCGCATTCTGCCAAGCCCAGCCAGGCAGGAGCAACACCGGAGAGGTCCGCCACGTGCCCGGACGGCGTGAGCCCATCCAGTGGTGCAAACCGCCAGTCGTCGCGGTCCGCCTGGGTACGCACATAGTGGTTGAAAAAGTAGGTGATGTGGGGTTCTTCCAGCACAAAACCTTTGTCAAAAGTGTGGTGCGATGGCGTGTCCTGGTGACCGGCAACCCCAGGGTAGAACAGCAGCTGCAGAGCCATAGGCAATCCGGCGTCGCGCGCCATGATGGCGCACACGGCCGAGAGCGTGCCGCCTGCGCTGTCCCCTCCCACGGCCAGGCGGCTGGTGTCCAGTGCCTTGCTGTGCCCCGATTGCGCGACCCACTGCAGCACGTCCCAGGCGTCGTCCTGCGCGGTCGGAAACTTGTGCTCGGGCGCCAGCCGGTAGTCCACTGACAGCACGGCGCAGCCCGCCAGATGGGCCAGCCGGCGGCACAGGCCATCGTGGGTGGCAATACTGCCAATGGTGAAGCCACCGCCGTGGAAATACACCAGCACGGGCAATGGTTCCAGTGAGGGCGCATAGAGCCGCACCGGAATGGCAAATCCGTCGCGCGCGGTGACAGTGAAGTCTTCGATCCTGGGCAATTTCACACGGGACAGTTCCAGCACGTCTGCACCGGCTGCATAGGCCTGGCGCGCCTGCTGGGGCGTCAGCGCATGCAGGGGCATATGCCCGGCACGGGCCATGCGCTCCAGCACATGGTGCATCGCAGGTGTCAGCAGTGCCCTGGGATTGCGGTGGTGGTAATGATGGTGACTCATGGGGCAATGCGTTCTTGGTAAAGTGCCAGTTTTCACCATCCTACACGTCAAGAACCATGGCACTGATCTATTACGTGACACAAATCCAGTTCGAGTTTGGCGCGGTCAAACTGCTAAAGGCCGAGTGCGAGCGCGTGGGGATCAGCCGCCCGCTGATCGTGACCGACCAGGGCGTCAAAGCTGCGGGCGTGCTGCAAAAAGCACTGGATGCCCTACCCGGCCTGCGCGTGGCGGTATTTGATGAAACGCCGTCCAACCCAACCGAAGCCGCGGTGCGCGCTGCGGTGCTGGCCTACAAGGCCGGTGGCTGTGACGGACTGATTGCCGTCGGGGGCGGTTCTGCTATCGACTGCGCCAAAGGTGTGGCTATTGCCGCCACCCACGAAGGGCCGCTGACCCACTACGCCACCATCGAAGGCGGATCGCCGCGCATCACGGACCAAGTCGCACCCATCATTGCGGTGCCCACCACCAGCGGTACCGGCAGCGAAGTGGCACGCGGTGCCATCATTATTGTGGACGACCACCGCAAGCTCGGATTCCATAGCTGGAATCTGGTGCCCAAAGCAGCCATCTGCGACCCCGAACTCACCCTCGGGCTGCCGCCCAAGCTCACCGCTGCCACCGGCATGGACGCCATTGCACATTGCATGGAGACCTTCATGGCGCCGGCCTTCAATCCGCCAGCGGACGGTATTGGCCTGGATGGTCTGGCACGTGGCTGGGCACATATCGAACGCGCCACCCGGGACGGCAGCGACCGCGAAGCGCGCCTGAACATGATGAGCGCCAGCATGCAGGGTGCCATGGCGTTCCAGAAAGGTCTGGGCTGCGTGCATTCGCTGAGCCACAGTCTGGGGGGCGTGGACCCGCGCCTGCACCACGGCACGCTCAATGCCATGTTCCTGCCGGCTGTGATTGCGTTCAATGCACAAGCCGAATCGATCCGAAAAGAAAACCGCCTGCAGCGCATGGCCCATGCCATGGGTCTGGCCAGCGGCAGCGATATCGGCGAAGCCATCAAGGACATGAATGCCCGTTTGGGGCTACCCAAAGGGCTAGCCGAGATGGGTGTCACCGCGGCGCAATTTGATGCGGTCATCAAAGGCGCCATGGCCGACCACTGCCACAAGACCAACCCCCGTATCGCCACCGAGGACGATTACCGGGAGATGCTGGCGCAGTCGCTATAACTGCGCAGTGCGATGCTTACAGGGCCTCGTCCCTGTACATCATATGCAGCTGGCCGTTGCCCGCGTGGATGCGCTCGTTGCCGATCATCAAGGCGGCGGAGTGGGCATCGCGCAGGTTGCGCGTCACGCTGTAGGGCGAATCGTTGCGGTAGCCGGTGGTGCCGGTAATGCGCAGTGCCTGGGTACAGATTTCGGCTACCAGCTCGGAAGCCGCCAGTTTCAGGTGGTTGGATTGCACCGCAAAGTCCACCGACGCCAGCACTTCCAGTCCACCGTCAGGCTGGCTGACCAGATAGTTGTAGTACTTGGCACGCTCCCGCACCTGGATGCGCATGGTTTGCAGCTGGGTGGAGACCACACTCAGACGTGCTGCGGTAGGTGGTGTGGTGCCCATCTTGCGGCCAGTATCTTTCACAAAGGCGCGGGCACGGGCCACGGCATCCGTGGCGATGCCCAGCCAGGCCGAGCCCCACAGAATGTGCGCCCACGGCACCATGGTGCGGGAATTGATATCGCCAAAAGCGTCTGGAACAATCTGCTCTTCGCCAAAACGGGCATCGACCACATAACCCAGGCTACAGGTTCCGCGCATGCCCATGGAGTCCCAGGTGCTGAGCACCTTGAGGTTGCATTGCGACTTGTTCACCAGGATCAGCGCCTGGTCGTTGGAGGCCGCCTCGGCGTTGCGCCGGACGGTGATCAGCAGATCGTCCGCATCCGCACAGTAGGACACGACCGTGCCCTCTTTGCGGATGGAACACTGGTCACCATCGCGTTCAATGGGGCAGATACTGGTGCGCACCGAACCGCCGACGCCGGCTTCGGAAGTCACCGAGGCAATCACACGCTGGTCGCGGACGATGTCCTTCATGTAGTTCTGGAAAAACGGTGTGGTCCCATGGCGCACCATGCAGGCCACCTGGATCTGGTGCATGGCAAATACCATGGCTGCAGAGGAGCAGCGTTGCCCCAACGCCTCACACATATAGCCCAATTCGACGATGCTGGCACCAAATCCGCCCAGTTCCACGGGCACATAGGCCGACAGAAGCTTTTCCTTCTTGAGGGCATCCATGGCTTCGCGCGGATAGCGGGAGTCGCGGTCGACTGCGACAGCCGCCGGGCCGGCCACCTCGACGGCGATGCGGCGCACGATATCGATGCGCGCCTGTGCTGCGGCGCTCAGGCCGGAATAGCTGGTGTCGTTGTTGGTTGTCATGGCGTCCCTTGGTGTCTGAGTGGCTGATTTTCAGGCGTTAACCGCCGAACCACCTGACCCCGATCAAACAGAGTGCAGGAGTACGTGATTTTCTTCACAAAGGCATGATACGCGCCGGGTCCGGGCGCTCTAGCCAGGCCGCAAATTCATCCACCAGCTGAGCGCTGGCGCTGCAGGCGGTGGTCCATGCTTTCACGCGTCCGGCTAGGTCGTTGCCGTAGTGGGTGAAATCCTGGCGGTCCGGGAGTTTTCCGTTGGGCAGGGTTTGGACCCACTCCGGGCTGGGGGCCAGTAGCAGCATGGTATCCAGGTGGTGGGTTGCGCCATGGCGCCATTTCAGGCTCTTGTCCAGCCAGCCGGGCACTACGTTTTTCTGGAAATGCGGGTAGAGAACAATGCCATTTTGGCCTCCAGCCCCCGTATCCATTGCCTGAGTAGCTTCACTTTTGATAGCGGCCTGCGCTGCCGGGTAATTCAGGTGCAGGTGGTAGTCGGTGATACCGCCATCCCAATACGCGCCGGGTGGTGCGCCAGGAATGTTGTGTACCGCCTGCAGCACAAACGGAATCGAGCAACTGGCCTGCAAAGCCGGGTTGAAGTTGGCCTCGCTCAAAGTCACCTGCCGGGTGCGGTAGTCCTGCGTGCCAAAGGGCAGCGTAGCGCCCGCACTGGAAAACACCACCCGTTCCAGCCAGGCCCCCATGGCCCTGCGGTGCACGGTGTTGGTCAGGAACGCGCCCAGATACCCAAGTGGCGTGCGCACACCATGTTCACGGGCCAGCAGGTGGCGTCCGCGCGAGGTCACGATGTGCAGCCTGTAGCGTGGATGGTTCAGCACTTCCGATACCCGCCCGCCGTAAAAAGCCTGCAGGTTTTTGCCGAAAGTCTCGCTGACGAACTCTGCCGTCGGGCGCTTCTGTCCGGGCGCGAGTTCGTAGTGTTGGCGAATGTAGTCCTGCTCCAGTCGCTCGAAGGCGGTCACCGGGTCGTTGAGGCAGGCGGTGGACATGCGCCAGGCGCCGATGGACGCGCCTACCAGGTCAATGGGCTGGCTGGAGCCCTGGAGCCAGTGACCAAACAGGAAACGGTCCAGCGCCCCCAGTAGCAGCCCCTTGGGGCCACCCGCTGCTGCGGGGATGGTGCAAATATCGCCCGGCTGCAGCCCGTTGCGGGAAATGGATGCCCGTGCCTTGGGGCCGGCAAATATTTGCAGTGCTTGCATGGAAGAAAAAAATGGTTCAGGGAACGCGCTGCAGGGTCATGTATGCGCAGCCCAGTCGAACGGGTCCTGCTGCAGCACCATGTCGATGTCCAGACCCAGTGCTACCCCCACTTCGCCGGGAAAGGTCACTGCCAGGCCCCGGTCGGTGAGTCCGGCTTCTTTGCCACGGGCACGCCAGGCTGCCAGGTGGATCACGCCCGCCAGGGGTTCGTACACGTTGTTCTCAAACGGTGCGTACTGGTATTCCAGCGCGTCAATCAGGGGTTGGGGAAACTGCCACATGCGTGCGTAGCCAGCGCCGACGGTCGCATAGCAATAGCCAAAACGCCGGCGTTCGGCCTTGGCGCGACGCAGGTCCAGCGGCTTGACATCCTCATTGAGCGCCGCGATCTCTTCGGGCATGGCCAGATGCATGGCCAGTTCGCCCACGGCGTGAATCAGGCCACAGGTGAACGCGGCCTGCTGGTTCTGGCGCACCACACCCGCCAGGGAGCGAGACACCCGCGCCACGTTGAAGCTGTAGTCCCAGAACTGCTGCAGGTTGATGCCGGGTACGGCCTTCAGCGAAGCGTGTGCCGCCGCTTGCTGTGCCACGGTGCGCACCTGCTCCAGGTTGAGCAAGGCCAAAGCTTCGGACACGCTGCTGATCTTTCCACAGAGCTTGAAAAACGGGGTGTTTGCCAATTGCAGCAGGCGCGTGGTCAGTGCCGGATCCGATGCAATCAGCTGGTTGATCTTCTTGAGGTCGGTTTCCGGCCGGTCCAGTTCCACCAGCAGCAGGGCCACCACCTTGGGTATGCTGGGCAGCTCAAACTGTCTTTCCAGCAACGCTTTGAGTTTCATGACTACAGGCCTTCACAACCGATTCGTAACCATTTGATTATGTATCGGACTGCGGCATCCGGGTAGTCCCGGATGCTACGCTTTTGCTAGCGTTTGAGCTTGGCGAATGCCGC
>CAUJJV010000267.1 GCA_963205375.1 Pseudomonadota bacterium | reverse complement strand
CGCCAGGCCCAAATGCATACTGCCTCCCAAGCTCTTGCCATTGAGCGGCAAGCGAGCGCTCAACCTTCCTTGGCCGAACGTGTTTCGAGGCCCAAAACTCGTGCCATACTTGGCCTCATGCGGTTGAATTTCCTATCCGTGAGCCGTCGCCCCAGATGTTCACATCGTCTTCCTTCATGGCGCTCACCAGCATGGTGCCGGTCACGGCGCGGCCCAGGGGGGTGGTGTTGAAGTAGGTCTGACCCGCCGTGGTGATGTGGAAGGCACCGCTTTGCAGTGCGGCAATGCCTTCAGCGGCCAGCTGCGGGCGGCAGTCCACCAAACGCGCCTTGATGGCGCCGTACTCCATGGCCTTGCGCGGAATCTCGTCGTAGTCGCTCTCGTCGGGCTGGCCCAGGTTGGCGGTGTAGGCGTAGGGCAGGGCGCCTTTCTTTTTCATCCACAGCAGCGCAGCGCTGGTGTCCAGGCCGCCGGAAAAGGCTATGCCGACTTTCTGGCCGACGGGGATGTTCTGAAGGATGGTGTTTGACATGGTTTTTGGCCTCTAGCCCCCGCAAACATTGCGTGAGCAGCTATAAAAATAAGAGCGACTGCGAAGCGGAGTGCGAGTCGGCTTAGCCGAAATGGCAGATGTAGTGGTAGGCGGCGTGGCCTTCCGTCACGCGGATCTGGAACTTGGCGTTGCCCGGCACGCTGAATTTGTCGCCCGCGCCGCTGGTTACCCAGGTGTCGGTACCGTCGAGCTTGAAGTCGCAGCTTCCGGCCACGCATTCCATGATCTCGGGTGCGCCGGTGTTGAAGGTGAGGGTAGCGGGCAAGATCACGCCGACCGACTTCTTGGTGCCGTCGGGGAAGGTGATGCCGTGGCTGACGCACTTGCCGTCGAAGTACACATTGGCTGCAGTGGTAACGGACACGCCGTCGATTTGGGTGGTGGTCATGGGTTGTGCAATGGAGTGGAGCCGGGGGGCATCCAGGCCGGGCCCGGATGCGGGAAAACCCCTGATTTTAGGGCAGACCGCGGTAGTGCAACATTCGTTCTGTAATTTCCCGAACCACTGAAACATGCTTCTGCGGAAGGTGTTTCTGAATTCGGTTTTGGATATTTTTATATTCGGCCCCTGCCAGGCCGCCGGAGGCCCCACCCGGCGATTAATTGGCAAGGCTTGAGCGACACAGAAAGAATGTATTCATCATGGCCCAGCGAACCCAACTTGACGATGCCAACAACCCGCTGCATGAGGCGTATGCCTGCTTGCTTGCCAATGGTCTTGACGGCGCAGGTGAAGCCCTGCGAATTCTGGTCAACGAAGCGTCCCGCATTGAACGCGCCCAGTACCTGCAGGCATCTCCCTACGAGCGCTCTGCCCAGCGCGTGGACTACGCCAACGGCTACAAATCCAAGACAGTTCTAACCCGCTTGGGCGATGTCACCTTTGAGGTGCCACAAGTTCGCTCAGGCGGTTTTTACCCCAGCGCACTGGAGCGAGGCAGTCGCTCCGAACAGGCCATGAATCTGGCACTCGCCGAGATGTATGTGCAAGGTGTTTCCACCCGCAAAGTGATCACCGTATTGCAAAAACTGGTGGGACCAGAGATCAGCATCTCAAGCACGCAAATCAGCCGCTGCACGGCGCTGCTCGATGAGGGGCTGCAAGCCTGGCGTACGCGTCCACTGGATGAGACGCCCTATGTGATTTTGGATGCCCGTTATGAGCGGGTGCGTCACGCTAACCAGGTGGTGGACTGCGCGGTGCTGGTGGCCATCGGCATTACTGCCACAGGGCACCGTCGGGTGCTGGGCGTATCGGTGGCGCTGTCCGAAGCCGAGGTGCACTGGAGGGCGTTTCTGGACAGCCTGATTCAGCGCGGATTGCGCGGGGTTAAGTTCATTGCCAGCGATGACCATGCGGGCCTTAAAGCGGCACGCAAAGCGATGTTTCCCGGTGTGCCATGGCAGCGTTGCCAGTTTCACCTGCAACACAACGCGCAGGGCTATGTCAGTAAGCTCGATCAGCGTACGCCGGTGGCCCGCCAGATACGGGGCATATTCAATTCCAGCGACGCCCATGAAGCTCAGCGCCTGCTCAACGTGGCGCTCAAAGAGTGGCAGGTGAGTCACCCGCAACTGGCTGCGTGGGCTGAAGTTAATCTGCCAGAGGGATTTGCCGTATTCAACTTGCCAGACGGCCATCGCATGCGCATGCGTACCACCAATGGACTGGAGCGTTTGAACAAGGAACTCAAGCGGCGAACCCGTGTCGCTACGTTGTTTCCCAATTCCGATAGTTGCCAACGATTGGTCAGCGCACTGCTGGCCGAACAAGATGAGGAGTGGATGACCGCAAAAATCTACCTGAACATGAAGCCCTGATTCGGCGCGTAAGCGCAACACTCCAAAATCAGTTCGCGGAATTTACAGAAAAGAAGTTGCTTTATCCAGACCGCCATTCCATAATGGCCCGGGAACGCCTTTTCTGGCGCAACCCAAGGGAGAAGGAACCCCATGACGCACACCTTGTCACGCCGCCCGCTGCGCCGCTTCTGGGGCTGGGGCCATGCCGATGCCACCCTCAGCGCGCAAGAGTTGTCCACCCTGGGCCTCATGCTGTCGCAGCTGGACGTGGGCGGCGCCCTGCGCCCCGAGCCGCAGTTGCACGAGTTCACGCTGGCCCCTTCGCGGGTACAGCCGCCTGCCGCGCTGGCCCACCTTTTCTCGGCCACCCCGCTCGACCGCCTCAACCACAGCGCTGGCAAAAGCTTTGCCGACTGTGCCCGCATGTGGCTGCGCCAGCCACCCCCGGCCCCCGACTGGGTGGTGTACCCCGACAACGAACAGGACGTGGTGGATGTGCTGGACTGGGCGGTGCGGCACAACGTGGCCGTCATTCCCTACGGCGGTGGCAGCAGCGTGTGCGGCGGTGTCGAGGTGGCGGTAGGCGGTGGTTATACCGCTGCCATTTCGCTGGACATGGAGCGCATGCACCGCGTGCTGGAGGTCGACCCGGTGAGCCGCGCCGCCCGTGTGCAGGCCGGTGCCCTGGGGCCCGAGCTGGCCGCCCAGCTGAAAACCCACGGCCTGGCGCTGCGCCACTTTCCGCAAAGCTACGAGTTTTCCACCCTGGGCGGCTGGATCGTGACCCGCGCCGGGGGCCACTACGCCATGCAGTACACCCACATCGACGACTTTGTGGAATGCACCCGTCTGGTCACGCCGCAGGGGGTGATGCAGACGCGCCGCCTGCCGGGCTCGGGGGCGGGCCCCGCGCCCGACCGGCTGGTGCTGGGTTCGGAAGGTTCGCTGGGCGTGCTCACCGAAGCCTGGGTCCGCCTGCAAGTGCCGCCGGTGTTCCGGGCGTCGGCGTCGGTAAAGTTTGACGACTACGGCGCTGCCGCCCAGTGCCTGCGGGCCCTGTCACAGTCGGGCCTGAACCCCAGCAACTGCCGCCTGCTCGACGCCATGGAAACCGTGGTGTCCGGTGTGGGCGATGGCAGCTGCGCGGTGCTGGTCCTGGGTTTCGAGTCGGACGACCACCCCTTGCACGCCTGGATGGCGCGTGCGCTGGCGCTGGTGGACAGCTACGGCGGCCGCTACGACGCCGCAGCAGTGGCGCGCTCGCAAGAGGGGCCGGGCAGCCAGGAACACCGCATCGGCACCGCCGGAGCCTGGCGCGACGCCTTCTTGCGCATGCCCTACTGGCGTGATCCCATGGTGGGGCAGGGCGCCATCATGGACACGGTGGAAACCGCCATCACCTGGGAGCGGTTTGCCGATTTCTACCGCGACGTACGCGCGGAGCTTGCCGCGGTCATCGAGCGCACCACCGGCATGGAGGCCATGGTGTCGTGCCGCATTACCCATGTCTACCCGGACGGTGTGGCGCCGTACTTCACCTTTGCCTGCGGCACACGCGATGGCTCGGTGGCCAGCGCACTGGCGGCCTGGCGCGACATCAAGCAGGCGGCCAATGCGGTGCTGGTGGCCCATGGCGGCACCATTACCCACCACCACGCCGTGGGGCGCGACCACCGCAGTGGTTATGACCGGGAGGTAGACCCGCTGTTCAGGGCCATGCTGGCCAGCGCCAAGCACACGGTGGACCCGCAGGCGGTGATGAACCCCGGCGTGTTGGTCGACCCGGTAGGCCGCCCGCTGGGCCTTACCGGGGTGTTGGGGTCTGCTTAGCGAACTCCTCCGGCACAAAGCCCACGGTCAGGGCGCCGCTGTCCCACTCGATGACGGGGCGCTTGATGACACTGCTGTTTGCCTGCATGCAGGCCAGGGCGCTGGCGGCGTCCACTACGGCGGCCTGCACCTCGGGGGCGAGCTTGCGCCAGGTGGGGCCTTTGCGGTTGAGCAGCGGCTCCCAGCCCACGGTTTGCATCCAGCGTTGCACCTGGGCGGCGGGCACGCCCTGCTTCTTGTAGTCGTGGAATGCGTAGGCAACCCCATTGGCAGTGAGCCAGTCGCGGGCTTTTTTGACGGTGTCGCAGTTCGGAATGGCGTAAACGGTAGTCATGGCGGGGGATTTTCCCACGTCGGCGACAATCGCCCCCCATGGAAAACCTGACAACCTTGGCCGACTGGCTGGCCTACTGCGAGCAGATGCACCCCAAGGGCATCAATGGCATCGAACTGGGGCTGGAACGCATTCGCACTGTGGCGCAGCGCATGCAGCTGCGCTTTGACTGCCCGGTGTTCACTGTGGCCGGTACCAACGGCAAGGGTTCCACCTGTGCCATGCTGGAAAGCATCCTGCAGCAGGCAGGTTACCGCACGGGCGTGTTCACCTCGCCCCACCTGGTGCACTTCGAAGAGCGCTTGCGCATCAACGGAGAAGCGGTTTCTGCTAGCAATTTGGTAGCTGCCTTCGCAGATGTGGAGCGGGCCAGGACCCAATTTGGCCCTGAAGTTACCTTGACCTACTTCGAGTTCACCACCCTGGCCATCCTGCACGAGATGACACGCAGCGGGCTCGACGTGGCCGTGCTGGAGGTGGGCCTAGGCGGGCGGCTGGACGCGGTAAACCTCATCGACACCGATTGCGCCATCATCACCAGCATCGACCTCGACCATACCGAACTGTTGGGGCCGGACCGCGAGAGCATTGGGTTTGAGAAGGCCGGAATCATGCGTACGGGCCGTCCCGTCATCGTGAGCGACCCCATGCCACCGCAAAGCGTGGTAGATCGCGCCATGGAAGTGGGCGCTGACCTGTGGCGGGTGGGGGCCGATTTCAATACCTCGGGGGACAAGCAGCAGTGGGGCTGGGCTGGGCGCGGCCGGCGCTATGCCGGGCTGGCTTACCCGGCGCTGCGTGGCGCCAACCAGTTGGTCAACGCTGCGGGTGTGCCAGATCGACGGCCTGCCGCCGCTCCAGCCGAAGAAGGAACAGACTTGGAACGCCGTCGAGCGCGCCGAGCACATCCTGAAAGCCTCGGGCGCGACGATCACCCACGCCGCCGGTGATCGGGCGTTCTACCGCCCTTCGACC
>CAUJJV010000266.1 GCA_963205375.1 Pseudomonadota bacterium | reverse complement strand
GTGCTGCGCGATGTGGTGCACGCCCGTTTTGGCGCGCGCCTGGCCGACATCGACCGCGGCATGGAGCGCGATGGCGCGCTGTACCTGTTCAGCCTGCGCCTGATTCCGGTGGTGCCGTTCTTCGCCATCAACCTGGCCATGGGCCTGACCACGTTGCGCACCTGGACCTTTTACTGGGTCAGCCAGCTCGGCATGCTGGCGGGCACTGCCGTGTATGTGAATGCGGGAACGCAGCTCGCCAGCATCAGCTCGCTGCGCGACGTGGCCAGCCCCGGACTGCTGGGCGCATTCGTGCTGCTCGGTCTCTTTCCGCTGGTGGCAAAAGCCATCATGAACTTCATTGCCAAGCGCAAGGTGTATGCCCGCTGGAATGCAGTGCGTCCCAAGACCTTCGACCGCAACCTGATCGTCATCGGTGGTGGCGCGGGCGGGCTGGTGTCGGCCTACATTGCCGCCGCCGTCAAAGCCAAAGTCACCTTGGTAGAAGCGCACAAAATGGGCGGCGACTGCCTGAACTACGGCTGCGTACCCAGCAAGGCACTGATCAAGAGCGCCAAGCTGGCGCACCAGATGCAGCATGCAGAGCGCTATGGTTTACATAGCAGCTTGCGCACAAAGGACGGGGGCCAGGCCCTGTTTTCATTCAAAACCGTGATGCAGCGCATCCACGATGTGATTGCTGCCATTGAGCCGCATGACAGCGTCGAACGCTACACCGGACTCGGTGTGGAAGTGCTGCAGGGTTACGCCAGGATCGTCAACCCGTGGACGGTGGAGATTGCGCTGAACGATGGCGGCAACGAGCCGCAAGGCGAGCCAAAAGTGCTCACGCTGACCACCCGCAGCATCGTCATCGCCGCTGGCGCGCGGCCCACAATTCCCCCGTTTCTTGCCACCGCTGCCGCGCAGGAGGTGGGTTATGTCACCAGCGATACGCTGTGGGACGAGTTTGCCAAGCTCGACGCGGTGCCCCAGCGTCTGGTGGTGCTCGGCGGCGGCCCCATCGGCTGCGAACTGGCGCAGAGCTTTGCGCGGCTGGGCTCGCAGGTCACGCAGGTAGAGATGGCACCGCGCATCATGGCGCGGGAGGACGCAGAAGTCTCCGAACTGGCTGCCGCCGCTCTGCGTGCCGATGGCGTGGACCTGCTCACCAGCCACAAGGCCTTGCGAGTAGAAAAACACCCAGCCCAGGCCGTGCAGCCTGAGCCAGTCGAAGGCGGCCCCGGCGCTTCGACAAGCTCAGCGCGAACGGGAGGGGGTGTGCTCATCGTTGAGCACGCGGGCGTGGAAAAGCGCATTGCGTTCGACCAGCTGCTGTGCGCCGTGGGCCGCAGCGCGCGCCTGACTGGCTACGGGCTCGAAGAGCTCGGCATCCCCACCGCCAAAACCGTGCAAACCAACGAATACCTGCAAACCATTTACCCCAACATCTACGCCGCGGGCGATGTGGCCGGCCCCTACCAGTTCACCCACACGGCCGCGCACCAAGCCTGGTATGCCGCGGTGAATGCGCTGTTTGGCGACTTCAAGAAGTTCAAGGCCGACTACTCGGTGATCCCCTGGGCCACCTTCATCGACCCCGAGGTGGCGCGCGTGGGCCTGAACGAGCAGGACGCCAAGGAGCAAGGTCTTGCCTACGAGGTCACGAAGTACGGCATCGACGACCTGGACCGCGCGATTGCAGACAGCGAGGCGCACGGCTTTGTGAAGGTGCTGACCGTCCCGGGCAAGGACAAAATATTGGGCGTGACCATCGTCGGTACCCACGCAGGTGACCTGCTGGCCGAGTACGTACTGGCCATGAAACACGGCCTGGGGCTCAACAAAATTCTGGGCACCATCCACACCTACCCCACGCTGGCCGAGGCCAATAAATATGCTGCCGGCGAATGGAAGCGCGCCCACCAGCCCCACCAGCTGCTGCAATGGGTGCGCCGGTTCCACGACTGGCGCAGAAGCTGATTGCTATGCTATTGATAGCTACTCGCAAACTATGGACGGGGGCTATAGGCACTTTTTATGCATTATTGGCGGTGACAGCGGGTGCACAGGCGCTGCAGCCGTTGGCGGCGGGCACCGGCGATGCGCTGCCTGCACCCTGGCGTGTGGTGGGGTTGCCGGGCAACAAGGTACCGCTGGCACAGATCGACCGCGTGGAGCTGGATGGCCACCGCGTGCTTCGCCTGCGGTCCGACAAATCGTACGGCACTGCCAGCCACGCCTTGCCGCCCAACACCCCGGCCACCACGCTGCAATGGAAGTGGCGTGTCGACACCGCAGTGGCTCAGGCTGACCTGCGCACCAAGCGAGGGGATGACGCAGCCGTCAAGGTGTGCGCCATGTTTGATCTTCCACTGGACAAGCTGGGGTTTGTCGACCGCAACCTGATGCGCCTGGCGCGCAGAACCAGCGGCGAATACCTGCCTGCGGCGACGGTCTGTTATGTGTGGGACCAGGGGCTGCCCGCTGGCACGGTGCTGCACAACGCCTACACGGGCCGGGTGCGCTTCATGGTGCTGAACTCCGCCGACACCCCGCTGGGCCAGTGGGCCACCCACAGCCGCGACCTGGCTGCCGACTTTGTGCGCCTGTTCGGTGCGGAGGCCGAGACCGTGCCGCCGCTGCTGGCCATCGTGGTGGGGGCCGATACCGACAATACGCATGGCAATAGCCTGGCCTATGTGGACGCGCTTGCGCTCGTGAAACAATAGCGCCATGACGGAAACTGAACCGCAGCCCCTCAGAGACACCCAAGGCTACCAACCACGCCAGCTGGTGCTGCTGGGTGCCGGCCACGGCCATGTGCAGGTGCTGACCACCCTGGCGGCCCACCCGCTGGTAGGCGCACGCATCACGCTGGTGGCGCCGCACCCGCGCCAGCTCTACTCCGGCATGGTGCCGGGCTTTGTGGCCGGGCACTACTCCCTGGAAGACTGCGTCATTCCACTGGAGCCGCTGGTACGCCGCGCTGGCATCCGCTGGCTGCACCGCAGCGTCAAGGCGCTCGATGCCGACAGCCGCAACGTGCTGCTCGACGATGGCAGCACCCTGCAGTACGACTGGCTCTCGGTCAACACCGGGCCGGTGCAGAACCGCTCGCTGATCGAACGCGACCTGCCCGGTGCCCGTGAACACGGACTGTTTGTGCGGCCCATTGAAACCTTTGGCGCCCTGTGGCCCAAGGTGGCGGAGATGGGGCAGCAGAAGGCCCTGCGCATTGCCGTCATCGGCGCTGGCGCTGCGGGTATTGAACTGGCGATGGCCGTGCGCCACCGCCTG
>CAUJJV010000265.1 GCA_963205375.1 Pseudomonadota bacterium | reverse complement strand
TGCTGGGCCGTGTGGTCGATTCACAGGGCAATCCGATGGACCGGATGGGGCCGATTCTGGATGTGGCCTCGCGTCCGCTGGACCGCAAGCCGATCAACGCCATGGACCGCGCGCCGGTGCGCGAGGTGCTGGACACCGGTGTGCGTGCCATCAATGCCTTGCTGACGGTGGGGCGCGGGCAGCGCATTGGCCTGTTTGCCGGCTCTGGCGTGGGCAAGAGTGTGTTGCTGGGCATGATGGCACGGTACACGCAGGCCGATGTCATCGTGGTGGGGCTGATCGGTGAACGTGGCCGCGAAGTGAAAGAGTTCATTGAGGACATCCTCGGTGAGGAGGGCCGGGCACGCTCCGTCGTGGTGGCCGCTCCAGCAGATGCGCCGCCGCTGCTGCGCATGCAGGGGGCCTCGTACGCCACGGCCATTGCCGAATCGTTCCGGGACCAGGGCAAGCATGTGCTGCTGCTGATGGATTCGCTCACCCGTTATGCCATGGCCCAGCGGGAGATCGCGTTGGCGATTGGCGAGCCGCCAGCCACCAAAGGCTATCCGCCTTCGTGCTTTGCCAAGCTCCCACAACTCGTGGAGCGCAGCGGCAATGGTCTGCATGGGGTGGGGTCGATCACGGCGTTCTATACGGTGCTGTCGGAAGGGGATGACCAGCAGGACCCGATTGCCGATGCGGCGCGCGCCATTCTGGACGGGCATATCGTGCTGTCCCGCACCTTGGCGGAGTCCGGTCACTACCCCGCCATCGACATTGAACAGTCCGCCTCGCGCGTGATGCACAACGTGGTGTCCCGGGAACATTTCGAATTGGCGCGCCGGTTCCGGTCGGTGCTTTCCAAATATGCGCGTGGGCGCGATCTGGTGCAGATCGGCGCCTACGCCCATGGCTCGGACCCTGCGCTGGACGAGGCGATCGTTCTGCATGACGGCATGGACCAGTTCCTGCAGCAGGACATGTTTGAAGCGGCCCCGATTGATTCCGTACAGGACGCCATGGAAATGGCTCTGCAACGCCATGGCTGAAAGCAAAAGCAGGGGCATCGAACTGGCCATTGAACTGGCGACCCGCCAGCGCGATGAACTCGCCAAAGCCCATGCACAGGCCATCCGCAACGTGGCGTTTGGGCGGGACCAGATGGGCAATCTGGAGAGCTACGCCCGCGACACCGACGCCAAATGGCTGGGTGCAGCCCATACCGCGATTTCTGCTGGCATTCTTCAGCACCATTTCCAGTTCATGGAGCGGCTGCAGCAGGCGATTGCCATGCAGACGGGGGTGATCGACAACCTGTTGCGACAGCAAGCCACGGCACATGATGCGCTGCTGCAGGCAGAGTTTCGCCTCGCCGGCTTGAACAAGGTGTTGCAGACGCGGCAGGCGGCAGTCCAGCTGCGGCGCCAGCGCACCGAACAACGACATACCGACGAATTTGCGGCACTCCGGCATTTGCATGCCCGGGCTGCCCTGATGCATGGAGAACATGATGACCATCGAAACTAGCCCCGCCCCCCAGAGTGCGTCCAAAGCCGGTTCGGCTGCCGATGCCCGTGGGTCCAAATCTGCGACAAAGGCTGGCGCCGCGGGTGCACCCGCCACAGGGTTCATGGCCGTTCTTGCCGCCCTGGATGACCAGGGCAGCGCTCCCGCTGCGCCTACGGCTGCAGATGATGGTAAAAATCTGGCCCTGGCCCCCGTGGATATTGCGCAGACAGCTATTGATTTAATAGCAAATGGGATGCCGCAGACGCATGCGATGGCGGCTGTGCCCACCTTGGACGCAGGGACTGCAGGACAGGTCGCGGCAAACTCCCTGCCTGCCGGGGTGGCGCCCGCTATGGCCGGTGCCGGGCAGACCGCAGAGGCCGCACGTCCCGGCGGGCTCCGCGCTGGGGCCGGTGTTGCACCGGCCAGGCAGGAGATGGATTCGGCGCTGGGTGCCGCCAAGGATTCGGGTGTCGCCTCGGGGGGCAGTAAAGCCAAAGCGGCGTCCAACACGGCGGCGCAGATGGGGGATGCCAAGACCTCTTTGGTGCCCGCCGATGCATCGAAGGTGCAGGACGTTAAATTCATGGCTGCGCTGGAGGCCATGAAGGCGCTGCAGGGTGGCGGCGAGTCGGTGGCAACAACAGTCGCTACATCGACCGTGAATCCGGCAAGCTTGTCGGAACGCTCCACCAGCGAACGCCTGCAGCTGCGCGAGCAGGATACCGGCGGGCATTACACCCCCCAATTCAGTGCCATGGGGGCTACCAGCTACGCGAGCTCATCGGCCCAGGAGGTGGGGGCGGTGTCCTCCGAGATGTACGTCGCGCAACAGGTTTCCTACTGGATTTCCCAGGACGTGCAAAACGCGGAGCTGACGCTCGATGGCCTGGGAAACAGCCCCGTGGAAGTCAGTATCAGCATGAGTGGCAACGAAGCCCACATCATGTTCCGCTCGGATGAGGCGCAGACGCTGAGTGTCCTGGATGGCGCAACGGCCCATCTCAAGGAGATGTTGCAGGAGCAGGGGCTGGTGCTTTCCGGAGTGTCGGTTGGCACATCGGGCAGCGGCGATGCCGGCGACGGGGAGCGGCGCCAGCGCCAGGGTGCCCGGCAGCAGTCGGCGACGGTACCCGTAGTGGCTACCGAGGCGCAGCGTATCCCGGCAGGTTCCGCAGGACGGACGCTGGACCTGTTTGTCTAGGGTGCGAGAAATGTGTCAATATCAGCGTGAGACCGCAAATTCCCCGCAGTTTCTGCCCTTTGCCGTCGCCAGAACCCGCCAATAATCAAGCTAGCTTGAAGTTAAGGAACCACCGTGTCAGACAAACCAGCCGCCGAAGAAGGGGATAAGCCCAAAGCCAAGAGCAAGAAGATGCTCATCATCATCGTGGGTGCGGTGCTGGTTCTCGCATTGGGCGGTGGCGGGGCCTTCTTCTATATCAGCAAGCAGCGTGCCGCCGCGGAAGAGGGCGAGGATGGCGCACCTGCCAAGACGGCTGCCAAGGATGCGCACAAGGCACCCCCTGCGTACCTGCCCCTGGATAACATGGTGGTCAACCTTGCAGACCCCGGTGGCGAGCGCGTCGCCCAGGTCGGGATCACCCTGGAATTGCTGGACGCCAAGTCGGCAGAAACCGTAAAAGCCTATCTACCGACCATCCGCAGCGGGGTCCTGATGTTGATTTCGCAACGGACGGCCGAGGAGTTGCTCAAGCCCGAAGGCAAGGAAAAGCTGGCCAAAGACATCCTGCGTGAATCCAGCCTGCCTTTCGGAGGCGGGGATGAGGAGCACGAAGACGAGAGCGCTGCTCCCAAGAAGACGGCGAAAAAGAAGAAGGCCGCGCACCCGGACTACCCGGTGGTGGGCGTGCTGTTTTCCAGCTTTATTGTTCAGTAAGCTGTTGTGAGAATTTTCCAATGAGCGAGTCGTTTCTTTCCCAGGAAGAAGTTGACGCCCTCCTCGAAGGGGTCACTGGCGAGAGCCAGAAGTCCGTCGAAGAGGTGGCGGAACATGGCGAAGTTCGTTCGTACAACATTTCCAGCCAGGAGCGGATCGTCCGTGGGCGCATGCCCACGATGGAAATCGTCAACGAGCGGTTTGCGCGCAACCTGCGGGTAGGCCTGTTCAACTTCATCCGGCGCAGTCCGGAGATTTCGGTCGGACCGGTTTCCGTGCAGCGCTACAGCGCCTTCCTGCGTGAGCTGGCGGTGCCGACCAATTTCAATATCGTAGCCATCCGGCCCCTGCGCGGCAGCGGGTTGATTGTGTGCGAGCCGGCACTGGTGTTCGGTGTGATTGACACGCTGTACGGCGGTATTGGCAAGTTCCAGACCCGTATTGAGGGACGTGATTTTTCTGCTACCGAGCAGCGCGTGATCAACCGCATGGTGGATGTGATCACCGAGGAATACAAGAAGGCCTGGAAGGGCATCTATCCGCTGGAGCTGGAATACCAGCGTTCGGAAATGCAGCCGCAATTTGCGAACATTGCCACGCCGAGCGAGATTGTCATTTCAACATCCTTCCAGCTGGAAATCGGGGATATTGCAGGATCTATCCATTTCTGTTTTCCGTACTCCACGCTGGAGCCTATCCGCGATGTGCTCTACTCGTCCACGCAGGGCGATTCCATGGAAGTGGACCGGCGCTGGGTGAATGTGCTGACCCGTGAAATTCAGGCGGCCGAAGTGACCCTGGTGGCGGAGCTGGCCCGTGCCAATGCCACCGTGGAGCAGCTGATGGCGATGAAAAAGGGTGATTTTATTGAGCTGGAGCGTGCGCCCAAGATCCAGGCGGCCATCGATGGGGTTCCCATCTTTGAGTGCCACTATGGAACGCACAATTCCAAATACGCCATACGCATAGACAAGGCCTTGCGTGGCAATGACCGAAACTGGTTGGGAGAAAAGAATGGCATCTGAAGATAAACCTGACGAAGCCGCTGCAGACGACGGTATGGCGGACTGGGCGGAAGCCCTGCTGGAGCAAAAGGCGAACGATAGCGCGACAGAAGCGCCCGGGGGCGTCCTGTCGGGAGAGGCTCCCAAGCCCTTTTCTTCAGGCAGCTCATCCGATGGTCCTATGAGCGACATCAACATGGTGCTGGACATTCCAGTCCAGTTGTCGGTGGAGTTGGGCAGGACCAAGGTGCCCATCAAGCACATCTTGCAGCTGGGACAGGGTTCGGTGGTGGAGCTGGATGCCCTGGCTGGCGAGCCCATGGATGTGCTGGTCAATGGCTACCTGATCGCGCAAGGCGAAGTCGTGGTGGTGAACGACAAGTTTGGTATTCGTCTGACCGACGTGGTGACGCCGTCCGAGCGCTTGCGCAGGGTCAGCAAGAATGGGTAACTGGCGATGACGCAGTCCCTGGTATCGATTGCCATCTTCCTGGGGTTGCTGGCCTGCCTGCCGATGGCGGTCAAATGGCTAAAGACGCGGTCTGGTTATACGCCACTGCCGGTGGGTGACCAGGCGGTCGTGGTCTCCGCCGTAGCCGTGGGGCCGCACCAACGAGTGGTCACGGTGGAGGTTGGGCCGCAGGATGCGCGTGTGCGGCTGACGCTGGGCGTGACGGCCCAGTCCATTACCTGCTTGCATACGGCGCCTCTGGTGCAGTCCACTGTGGTGCCGGCATGACGGCTGGCGATTGCGGACAACAAGTAGATCGGAGTGTTATGGCGGGTCGCGTCCTTGCGGGGCTTTTTTTCCTGTTGCTGGGGGATGCGGTGCTGGCGCAAACGCCCGGACAGTTGCCGTTGCTGGTCGGTACTGGCGGGTCTGGAACGAGTTTTTCCGTGCCCATTCAGACCCTGCTGTTCTTCACCACGCTGTCGTTCCTGCCCGCCATTCTTTTGATGATGACGGGTTTTACCCGCATCGTCATCGTGCTGTCCCTGTTGCGGCAGGCGCTGGGTACACAATCCTCGCCTCCGAACCAGGTCATTGTGGGCCTGTCGCTGTTTCTGACGCTTTTCGTCATGGGGCCTACGCTCGACAAGATATACGCTGAAGCGTACGTTCCTTATACCGCCAGCAAAATCTCTTTTGAGACCGCTCTCGAAAAGGCGGAAGGTCCCATACGCGGATTCATGGTCAAGCAGACGCGCCAGTCGGACTTCGCCCTGTTTGCAAAGCTGGCCAAGCTCCCAGCCGATGTGACGGCTGATACCGCACCGCTGCGTGTTCTGGTGCCGTCCTTTGTCATCAGCGAGCTCAAGTCGGCGTTTCAGATCGGCTTCATGATTTTCATCCCCTTCCTCGTGATCGATATCGTGGTTGCCAGTGTGTTGATGTCGCTGGGGATGATGATGCTGTCGCCGGTGCTGGTGGCGTTGCCGTTCAAGCTCATGCTGTTTGTGCTGGCCGATGGTTGGAATCTGCTGATTGGCTCGCTGGCGGCCAGTTTTGTCACTTAGAAGGGTTTCTTCGCATGAACTCACAGATGGTGCTGACCATGGGCCAGGAGGCTCTGCTGATGCTGTTGATGGTGTCGTCTCCCGTGCTGGGTGTCGCCCTGGTGGTGGGGCTGCTGGTCAGCCTTTTTCAGGCGGTGACCCAGATCCATGAGGCGACACTGGCTTTTGTGCCCAAGCTGATCGCAGTCATTGCGGTTTTTGCGATTGCCGGGCCATGGATGTTGACCATGCTGGTGGAATACATTCGCCGCACTATTGAAGCCATTCCTGCTTCGGTCGTGTGATTAGTCAGGCCAGGTTGTGGTGACTTTCACAGAGGCGCAGTTGGTGGCATGGGTTTCTCCCATCCTCTGGCCTTTTTTGCGTGTGCTGGCAGTTTTTACATCGGCACCAGTGTTCTCTTCACGGGCTTTTCCGGTGCGCGCGCGTATCGCGCTGGCTTTTCTGGTGGCCTATGCATCGCAAAGTACCTTGCCTGCGGCGCCACTGATTGGATTCAATGATCCTGGCGCACTGGGTGTGGTGGTGCAGCAAGTGGGCATTGGTCTGGCGATTGGCTTCGCTGTACGCGTGGTGTTTGCCGCGGTCGAACTGGCGGGCGAAGTCGTGGGCTTTCAGATGGGACTGAATTTCGCCGCCTTTTTTGACCCATCGCTGAATTCCCAGTCCAGTGCAGTGGCCCGCTTCTTCGGTCAAATGGCTTCGCTGCTGTTTGTGGTGATGAACGGACACCTGATGGTGTTGATGGCGGTTAACAAGAGTTTTGAGGCTTTTCCTATCGATCAGAATTTTCTGGAGGCGTTGGGGAAGATGAAGTTGTACCAACTGGGCTCGGACCTCTTTGCCAGTGCACTCTGGATTGCCTTGCCGATGGTGGGCATGCTGATGTTCATCAACCTTGCACTGGGGGTGATTTCCCGGGTGGCTCCGCAAATGAACATTTTTGCCCTGGGGTTCCCTATTACCCTGGTGGTCGGACTGATCGGAATTGCCTACACGTTGCCCATGCTGGACCAGCCATTTCTGGCTTTGATGGGGCGTGTCATCGATATATTTGGGTGATCTGGCGGTAGTTACACCAGTTCATTTCTGATGGCGTACACCGTCAGTTCGGCATTGTTGGACAGTTTGAGTTTTTCCAGCAACCGGGATCGGTACACGCTCACTGTCTTGGGACTCAACATCAATTCTTCGGCAATGTCGGAGAGCTTCTTTCCTGATGCAATTTTGAGCAGCGTCTGCATTTCACGCTCGGACAGTGTCGTATGCAGCGCCTCCGTACCCGGTGTAGCAAGGCTGTCCACCAGCAATTCGGACACTGCGGGTGTCACGAATTTACGGCCCTGGGCGATAGCCCGTACTGCGTTGATGAGGTCCGCAGGATCGCCAGCCTTGTTGAGGTAGCCATGCGCACCAGCGCGCAGGCACCGGATGGCGTACTGGTCTTCGGCAAACATGGAAACGATCAGTACCCGAACGGGAGAATCGGATTCGCGCAGGCTGGCAAGTACTTCCATGCCGCCGCGCCCCGGCATATTCAGGTCGAGGACCAGCACATCGCAGGGCGTACTGCGCAGCACTTCCCGAACTTCCGTGTAGCTTGCGGATTCTCCCGTGATCTGGATGTCGACCGCTTCGGACAGCGTGTCGCGGATCCCCCTTCGGACCATCGCGTGGTCATCACACAGTACGACGCGTATCACTGGAACTGTTCCTCTTCATGTTGCGGTGTGTTGCCGGCCAGGGGCACGGACAGGATGATGGACGTGCCTTTGCCGGGGGTTGAGCTGATGTCGAGCCAGCCGCCGACGCTTTTTGCGCGCTCCTGCAGTCCCCGAAGACCAAAGGCCTTGGGCTTTTCACGGTCGGGATTCGAAATGCCTTTGCCGTTGTCCGAAACTTCAATGGTCAAAACCCCTTCGGCATCGGATAGTTCGATCCTGACGGCAGTGCAGTCGGCATGTTTGGAGATGTTGGTCAGGGCCTCTTGCGTAGTGCGGTAGGCAGCCAGTTCCACAGCTCTTTCCAGTTTGAGGGCTTCATGGTTGATCGCCATGGTTGAGTGGATGCCCGTACGTTTTTCGAAGTTTCTCACCAGCCACTGGAGTGCCGGGTACAGCCCCTGATCAAGTATGGCGGGACGCAAGTTCATCATGATGCGCTGGCTTGCTCCCAGGGCGTGCTGGAGCATTTCCTGGGCAGTGTCAATGTGCCCACGCGCCTCGCTGGCTGTGGTGTGTCGGGACAGCCATGCCAGGTCCAGTTTGACCGCTGCCAGGGCTCCGCCAATGTCATCATGGATTTCACGTGCAATGTCGGCGCGCTCGTTTTCGATGGTTGACTGCAGATGCTCTGCGAATTGGGCCAGTCGTTTTTCGGAGAGCTTCAGCTCCCGATTGGCCTTTTCCTCAGCCACTTTGACTTGGCTCACTTCCAGTGCGCGCAATATCACCCGCCAGAGTTTGCTCAATTCGTCTTTGTGCAGATAGTCACTGACGCCCGCTTGAATGGCGTTGACTGCCGCGGCCTCGCCGATGGCCCCAGAAAGCAGGATGAACGGTAAGTGAGGGCTGTGGCTGGAAATGGCGTTCCACGCATCAAGTGCGGTGAAACCTGGCAGCCGGAAATCAGCCAGGACGATGTCAAAGGTACGCTGTGACGTGACCGACACGAATTCTGGCAGTGTTTCAACGCGCTCTATGACAAATGGCGTTCCACCTTTGGCGAGTTCACGGCTTACCAATTCGTGGTCCAGTCGCGAATCTTCCAAATGCAGAATTCGCAGCGGCAATTCTTTGAATCCTGGGGATGCGTTCGAAGCTATCATCGCGAGAATTATGGACCGTGCTGAATCTGGATTCCAATATGCTTGGCGGAAGTTGGCCAATTCAACGGGTGTTTTTTCGACAAGGCTGAAGTTTCCTGCTAATCTTGTGGCGAGCGCA
>CAUJJV010000264.1 GCA_963205375.1 Pseudomonadota bacterium | reverse complement strand
GCCGACAAGGTGCCGGCTGCGGCGGTGCCTCAGTTGGCAATAGCCCGGGCCGCATCGCCTGTTCTGGACAAGATGGTTGTGATGCGTGAAGAGTTGCGCCAGGTTTGGCTCAACACCTCGCACTCGCGTGAACAGCTAGCTGCTGATTTGCAGGCCTGGTGCCACCGTGCGGAAGAGAGTGGTGTGGCTGCGTTGCAGGAATTCTCGATGAAGCTGCGGGCTGCACGGGCCTGATAGCGCATGGCCGTCGGGGGTTGTGAAACCCCCGAACGTAAAAAAGCCCGGCTAGACCGGGCTTTTTTATGGATGAAATCCGAAGCTGTATTACTTCAGCTTGATCTCTTTGTAGTCCACATGCTTGCGAGCTTTGGGATCAAATTTCTTGATCAACATTTTCTCGGGCATGGTTTTCTTGTTTTTGCTGGTCGTGTAGAAGTGACCAGTACCGGCTGTGGATTCCAGCTTGATTTTTTCGCGTCCGCCTTTGGTTGCCATGGTGCTACTCCTTAAGCTTGGCCACGTGCGCGCAGGTCTGCGAGCACAGAATCAATACCGTTTTTGTCGATCAAACGCAAACCGGCGTTCGAAATCCGCAGGCGGACCCAGCGATTTTCAGTTTCGACCCAGAAACGGCGGTATTGCAGGTTCGGCAGGAACCGGCGCTTGGTTTTGTTGTTGGCGTGGGAAACATTGTTTCCGACCATGGGGCCTTTGCCCGTTACTTCACATACGCGTGCCATGTGGACACTCCGATATATAAACGGTTTTCACAGGCGATCAAAACGGTTTGTAAACAAACCTGCCCGATCTCGCGAAAACCTCACCTCGCCAGAATAAAGGGTGGCGGTAACCCCCCGCCAAGGTCATTGGCGGAACTGCTGAATTCAGCAAAGCCTTGGATTATAGCTGGTTTATTCCTGCTGTTCCAGGAAGCGCTGGGCATCCAGCGCTGCCATGCAGCCGGTACCGGCGCTGGTGATGGCCTGACGGTAGACGTGGTCCTGCACGTCGCCTGCGGCAAAAATGCCGGGTACGCTGGTCTGGGTGGCAAAGCCCTTGAGCCCGCCTTTGGTGACGATATAGCCGCCCTCAAGCTCCAGCTGTCCCTGGAACAGCTCGGTATTGGGCGCGTGGCCAATGGCGATGAAGCAACCCTTGAGGGTGATGTCCTCCAGTGTGCCGTCTACGGTGCTCTTGACGCGAATGCCGGTAACGCCAGAGGCATCGCCCAGGACCTCTTCCAGCGTGCGGAATGTCTTGAGCTCAATCTTGCCGGCGGCAACTTTCTCCATCAACTTGTCGATCAGGATCGGCTCGGCCTTGAACTTGTCACGGCGGTGCACCAGGTACACCTTGCTGGCAATGTTGGAGAGGTACAGGGCCTCTTCCACAGCCGTGTTTCCGCCGCCCACCACGCAGCACACCTGGTCACGGTAGAAGAACCCGTCGCAGGTGGCGCAGCCGGAGACGCCACGGCCCATGAATTCGGTCTCGGTGGGCAGGCCGAGGTACTTGGCCGAAGCGCCGGTGGCAATGATCAGGGAGTCGCAGGTGTACTCGTCTGTGTCGCCTTTCAGGGTAAACGGCCGCTTGCTGAAGTCCACGGCGTTGATGTGGTCGAACACGATTTCGGTCTTGAAGCGCTCGGCGTGCTCCAGAAAGCGCTGCATCAGGTCCGGGCCCTGCACGCCGTGCACATCTGCCGGCCAGTTGTCCACTTCGGTGGTAGTCATGAGCTGGCCACCCTGTGCCATGCCGGTCACCAGCACCGGATTGAGGTTGGCGCGTGCGGCATAGACAGCGGCGGTGTAGCCAGCGGGGCCAGAGCCCAGAATGAGCACCTTGGCGTGTTTGGATTTGGACATGGGTAACCTTTGTGGCAAAAATGGGCTTGGGTCCGTGTACATTTCGGGTCAACGCGGACCATTTCAATGCAGGCTCTTTCCTGATTGTAAGAAACCGCACACTGTCTGATCGGAGAGCTGCGCAATGGCATTGCTGAGTAACCTGGAATTGATTCGAAGAGTTCCGCTGTTTGCACAGCTGAGCACCTCGCAGGCAGAAGCACTGGTGGGCGCTGTTACCAAGCAGCGTTTCAAGCGCGGCGAATGCATTGTCACGCAGGGGCAGACTTCCAACGCGTTATTCATTCTGCTTACCGGCCGTGCCCGCGTCCTGATGTCGGACAAGCGCGACCGCGAAGTGATTCTTGCTTCCATGCAGGCCGGCGACCATGTGGGCGAGATGAGTCTGATTGATGGTGAGCCCCATTCGGCTACGGTGCAGGCCGAAATCATGACTGACACCCTGGTGCTCGGGCGCAAGGATTTTTTGCGCTGCCTGTCTGAAAATTCGGCCATGGCGCACTCGGTCATGCGTGAATTGGTACACCGTTTGCGTGTTGCCGACCACAAAATCGGTTCACTGGCGTTAATGGGCGTATATGCCCGTGTGGCCAATGTCATGCTGGAGTCTGCCGTTGCAGATACCGGTGGCGGATTGCTGATTCCGTACAAGGTTTCCCGACAGGATGTTGCCAAGATGGTCGGCGCATCGCGGGAGATGGTCAGCCGTGTGATGAAAGATTTTGAGGAGCAGGGGTTCCTGCAAACCCTGGACCAGGGTTTGATTCGGGTGCATGACCGCCGGCAGGCGCCGCGCTGAGTCGCTGCTCGGGTATGCTTGCCCGTACTGTTTCTGTCCATGACCTACTCTCTCCATACTCTCCAATCCTCTTCTTCGTCGGCGCCAACTGAACCCACAGGCATTGGCCGATTCGCCAACGAAATTGCGCTGGTTGCCGGTTTTTTATTGCTTGCCTTATGGGTGATTGCGCTCACCACCTATTCCCTGGGTGATCCAGCCTGGTCGACTTCGGGGACGGGCATGGCCGTGGCCAACCGGGTGGGGCGCTTTGGCGCCTGGATTGCCGATGCCAGCTACTTTCTGATGGGTTTCTCCGTGTGGTGGTGCGTGGCCATTGGTGTACGCCTGTGGTTGTCACTGCTGGCCAACCGGCTTCGGGGGGATGTACTGCATCCGGTTGTCTCCGTGCCCGGGCAGGATGTGTCGCGCGCCCAGTTACTGCGGCGCATGGCTTTCTGGTGCGGTCTGGCCATGTTGCTGTACGGCAGCACGACACTGGAATGGTCCCGTTTGTACCGGCTGGAAGCCGCTCTGCCGGGACACAGTGGTGGTGCCTTGGGTTATCTGCTGGGCTCGGTCAGCGTCAAGTGGCTGGGTTTTGCCGGTTCCGGCCTGGTGGCCATTGTGCTGGGCGTCGTAGGCGCTGCCATGGCGTTCAATTTCTCGTGGATGCATTGGGCCGAGCGCATTGGTTCCCGGGTCGATGCGTTGCTGGAGTCGCAGCGTGAGAAGCGTGAGTTGGCGCAGGACCTGCAAATGGGCCAGCAGGCCATGAAGGAGCGCGAAGACGTGGTCTTCGAGGAGCGCGAGGAAATCGAGGTCCACCATCCGCAGCCCGTGGTGATTGTGGAGCCCGTGTTGGCTGCACCGCCCCGCAGCGAACGGGTGGCCAAAGAAAGCCAGAAGCCGCTGTTCTCGGAAATGCCGGACAGCAAACTGCCCCAGGTGGCGTTGCTCGATGGTGCGCAGTTGCGACAGGAGACCGTAGCACCCGAAACGCTGGAGATGACCAGCCGCATGATCGAGAAGCGGCTGAAGGACTTTGGCGTGGAAGTGCGTGTAGTCCTGGCCCAGCCGGGCCCGGTGATTACCCGCTATGAGATTGAGCCCGCTACGGGTGTGAAGGGCTCGCAGATCGTGGGTCTGGCCAAGGACCTGGCACGTTCCTTGAGCCTGGTGTCGATCCGCGTGGTGGAAACCATCCCCGGCAAGAATTACATGGCGCTGGAATTGCCCAATGCCAAGCGCCAGTCGATCCGGCTGTCCGAGATCCTGGGCTCGCAGGTGTACAACGAAGCCAAGTCCATGCTGACCATGGGGCTGGGCAAAGACATCATTGGTAACCCCATCGTGGCCGATCTGGCCAAGATGCCGCACGTGCTGGTGGCGGGAACCACTGGTTCGGGCAAGTCGGTGGGGATCAATGCCATGATCCTGTCGCTGCTCTACAAGGCCGAAGCCCGCGATGTGCGGCTGCTGATGATCGACCCCAAGATGCTGGAAATGTCGGTGTACGAAGGTATTCCGCACCTGCTGTGCCCGGTGGTAACCGACATGAAGCAGGCCGCCAACGGCCTGAACTGGTGCGTGGCCGAGATGGAGAAGCGCTACAAGCTCATGAGCAAGATGGGGGTGCGCAACCTGGCGGGTTTCAATGCCAAGATCGACGAGGCCAAGGCACGTGGAGAGTTCATTTACAACCCGTTCAGCCTGACACCAGAAAGCCCCGAGCCGATCGACCGCTTGCCGCACATCGTCGTGGTGATTGATGAACTGGCCGACCTGATGATGGTGGTCGGCAAGAAGATTGAAGAATTGATTGCCCGTCTGGCACAAAAAGCCCGCGCCGCCGGCATCCACCTGATTCTGGCGACCCAGCGCCCCAGTGTGGACGTGATCACCGGCCTGATCAAGGCCAACATTCCCACCCGCATTGCGTTTCAGGTGAGCAGCAAGATTGACAGCCGCACGATTCTGGACCAGATGGGCGCCGAGGCCCTGCTGGGTATGGGCGACATGCTCTACATGCCCAGCGGTACCGGTTTGCCGATTCGTGTGCACGGCGCGTTTGTGAGTGACGAGGAGGTGCACCGCGTGGTGAGCTACCTCAAGAGCCAGGGCGAACCCAACTACATTGACGGCGTGCTGGAAGGTGGCACCGTCGATGGAGACGGCGATGCCGCGCTGGACGGTAGCAATGGCGGTGAAAAAGACCCGATGTACGACCAGGCGGTGGAAGTGGTGTTGAAGAACCGCAAAGCCAGTATTTCGTTGGTACAGCGCCACCTCAAGATTGGCTACAACCGGGCTGCACGTCTGGTCGAAGACATGGAAAAAGCCGGGCTGGTGAGTTCCATGAGTGGCAGTGGTCAGCGCGAGATTCTGGTCCCCGCGCGCAACGAATGAACACATCCATGCGA
>CAUJJV010000263.1 GCA_963205375.1 Pseudomonadota bacterium | reverse complement strand
GCCATTTCGCGCACCACCGGTTCCGCGACCAGGTGAAATTCCTTCACGCCCTGGTTCATGCGCCAGGGCAGGGTCCAGCCGTTGAGCGTGACCACCGGGTTGTAGGGCCGGCCGGTGTTGGGGACCAGCGGCGGCTGGGTGGCGGGCGAGCCTTGCAGCACCGGTTCGGGCAAGGCGGCCAGAGCCACCCGGCTGACTGAAGCTGCGGCTACGGCCGTCATGGCAGTCGCTGCGGCCCCGTTGAAAAATGTACGTCGATGCATGGATGATTTTTGTGTCATGGTGTGGGCACTCCGTTCAGTGGCCGGCAGGGCCTGGGCCCGCGGAATTGGATGCTTCGGAGGCTGCATTCGTGCCCAGCGCTTCGCGGGGTGCGCCCGCCAGCACGGCCTGCAGGTCGGTATGGGCCAGCCAGAAGTCACGTTGCGCCAGCAGTGCGGCGTTGGCGCTCAGGGTTTGCTGCTGGCTGTCAGCCAGCACGTCAAACACACTGGTCAACATGCCGTTGTAGCGCAGCAGGAGTTCGTCGTTGATGTACTTGCGTAACGGCAGCACTTCGGTTTGCAGGTGCTGTGCCATGTCGAACGTGCTGCGGTAGTTGAAATACGCCTCCCGGGCCTGGCTGCGCACCTTTACCGCCAGTGCACGTACCCGTGCAGCATCGGCCATGGCATCCCACAGATCATCCGCAGTGCCGGGCATGAACGACCTTTGCTTGAAGTCCCACTGCGTGCGGGCCACGGCCAGATCGGCACGTGCGGCCAGGGCCCGTGCCTCCACATCGGGCATGTCCTGCACCTGTTCCGGCAGTGCGGGCAGTGTGGCGGGCAACGCAAAGCGGGTCTGTTCCCCCCACAAGCCCAGCAACTGGATCAGCTTTTCGCGGGCACTGAAAGCCTCCTGTTCTGCGCGCGCCAGCGCCAGCGCTGCATCGGACAGGGCGGCCTGGTATTGGGCCTGCGCCAGCGGACTCAGGTTGCCCACCCTGACCATGCGCCGGGCCAGTTCATTGCGGGTGTGTGCCGTGGCCTTGGCCTCCCGAAGGAATTCGACACTCTGCGCGCTGGTCACGGCCTGAATCCAGGCTTTCAGCGTAGTTGCCGACAGGGTCGTCAGCGTTTGTCGGATACGCAGCTTGGCCGGCGCCTCGCGACTGGTGATGTCGGAGATGGCTGTGGATTCACTGCCCAGGGTGACTTGCAGCTCCGGGTTGTTCAGCAAGGCGATGCGCACCGCCGCGTTGGCGCCCAGTGGCCCTTCCAGAAGCGCCGCAACGGCGGGACCGCCATCGACACCGGCGCGGGCGATGCGCACCGGTGCAGCATCTACACCGAGCACTTTGCCAGCCAGACTGTTCTGCAGGTCGGAGACGCCGCCATCGGCCGGTGCGGCTATGGCAACACTGGCACATGTCGCTAGCGCCAAGGCTGTCCAAAGGTGTTGCAGTCGGGCCCTCATGGTTGGGCTCCCGCGGCTGGCGATGTGCGTTTGCGCGCCTGGTCCAGTTCCCACTGCAGCAGGTCCGCGTGGCCGCGCTTGAATTGGCCGTTGGTGGCATTGGCGGCCTTCCAGTCGGTGGTGGCCTGTTCCACCCCCTTGGGAAGGTCGTCCAGCGCCGAGCGGTATTGCACCGGTGGCACGGGCGCAGAGGGCAGGCTGGCCTGCAGGGTGGGGGTGGGGTTCGGTCGCACCGAGCCGGGCGCCTGGGCGGTGGCCAGCGGTGGTCCGAGGGTCCACAGCACGGCCAAAGAAAAAAGGGTTTTACGCATATCCATGTCCTGACGGGTGGGTCAAAAGCGGCGCGTGGCCGCGGAAAAGCCAAAGTACAGACCCACTAAGGGCCTGGCGGTCAGGCGATGGGCGGTTTTTGACCCAGCGCGAGGACGGCGCTGGTATAGCGGGCCACCGGCGTTTGCGGGATGGCGTGGCTGGGTGCCGGTTGGGCACCAAAGATGGCCGGTGCCACCAGAGCGACGGTGAAGCACGCCTGGCAGGCGGCGCAGTTCACACAGTGGTCTTGCGTGTTGCTGGCGGCCGCGGGCTGCATCGGTGTCTGGTGGTCGGATGCCGCAGGGTGCGTATGGGCACCCGCGCAGTCTTCATGGGGTGCGGCTTGCGCCACCATGGCAGCCATTGGCGCTGGTGCAGCCATCTGGATGGCCATCACATCCCCCGCCCAGCTGCGGACCGCAGTCAGGGCGACAAGAAGGAGGATGACGAACAGACGCATGGGTGAATGATACGGGCGGGCGCCGAAAGTTCCAATCTGCGCTTAAGCCAGGCGTCCGGCGAAATCAGTTCAGCGCCATGCTCAGCTTGCGCCGGTAGGCGGACACCAGCTGCGCCTGCGGGTCTTCCTGCACCACCGCCTTGCCCAGTACCTCGATGCCGCCGGCGGTCTTGCCTGCGCTGGCCGGGTCCACCTTGGGCTTGGGCGGTGTCAGCAGTTCCAGAATCGCCACAAAGGTCTTGCGCGGCACTGCCTCATTCCAGGCCTTGTCGCGCATGATGATTTCCAGCAGCTCGTCCATGGCGCCGGTCCAGTCGCCGCCCACCATCAGCACCCGCGCCTTGGCCAGTCGGGTGTCAAAGTCACGCTTGTTGCTGGCAATCAGGGCATCAAACTGCTCGGGAGTCCAGGTGCCACGGTCGTCAGTCACTACGAATTTGATAGCATCGAGAAACTGGCCCAGCGCTTCGAAACGGATCTGGCGCGGAATTTCGGCCAGCGCGGGGGCCAGCGCGGCCTCGGCGTCTTCGAGCATGTCGTTTTCGATCAGCAGCTTGACGTAGTCGTAGCGTGCGTCGTCGTTGCCGGGGTTGATGGTCAGCGCCTCGTGCAGCTTGTGCAGCGCCGCCTTGGGGTCGCCCGCGGCCACCAGGGCCTGGGCGTCTTCGGCGTC
>CAUJJV010000262.1 GCA_963205375.1 Pseudomonadota bacterium | reverse complement strand
GGCTTGGCAGGCACACGTGCCTTCGTGAGCGACCTGTACGAGAGCGTGAAGGTCGGTGCCGCCAAGGGCGAAGACCTGCGCAAGGTGTACGAAGAGACCTTTGCCAAACTCAAACCGAAGTACGGCGACTGGGTCATCTTCAACCACTGCATGCCGTTCGATGTGACCCGCGCCTATGACGAGGCCACGCAGTTCCCCGATCCACGCATCTGGACCGCCGAGCGTGACGTGCAAATGTGGAAAGCCCTGGAAGGCTAATTCCTGTCCCTTTGGAGAAACACCATGAAGATTGACCGCATCCACCACGTTGCCTACCGCTGCAAGGACGCCAAGACCACCGTCGACTGGTACGTCAAGCACCTGAACATGGACTTTGTGCTGGCCATTGCCGAAGACCAGGTGCCATCCACCAAAGCGCCGGACCCCTACATGCACCTGTTCCTGGATGCGGGTCAGGGCAATATCCTGGCCTTCTTCGAGCTGCCCAGCGCACCCGCCATGGGCCGCGACACCAATACCCCGGAATGGGTGCAGCACATTGCCTTCAAGGTGGACAGCGTGCAGACGCTCGAAGACACCAAGAAGCGCCTGGAAGCGGCAGGCATTGAAGTGATTGGCCCCACGGACCACACCATCTTCAAGAGCATTTACTTTTTCGACCCCAACGGCCACCGCCTGGAACTGGCTGCCGACGTCGGCACACCCCAGATGTACAAGGATCTGGACGACGTGAAATGGGACATGCTGGCCGAATGGGACAAGACCAAGCGCGCGCCCAAACACGCCGCCTGGATGCACGACAAAGAGTTCAAGGCGCTGGACTGAGCGTCTACGGGAAAGCCATGCAGAAGACCTACACCTACCCCGAGTTCGCGTACCGCCAGAGCACCGAGCAACGCGATGGCACTTTGGCGCGCCACCCGGTCGTCATCATTGGGGCCGGGCCGATTGGCCTGACCCAGGCACTCGACCTCGCGTACCGGGGCGTTCCCAGCATCGTCCTGGACGACAACAACACGGTGAGCATCGGCTCGCGAGCCGTGTGCTACGCCAAGCGCCCGCTGGAGATCTGGGACCGGCTGGGTGTAGGCCAAGGCTTTGCCGACCGCGGCATCCAGTGGCAGGTGGGCAAAGTGTTCTTCCACGACGACCTGGCCTACCAGTTCGACCTGTTGCCCGAGGCCCAGCACAAGATGCCGGCGATGATCAACCTGCAGCAGTACTACCTGGAAGAAAATCTGGTGGAAGCCTGCGAGGCCTCCCCGCTGGTGGACCTGCGCTGGAAACACAAGCTGCTGAGTCTGGAACAAAATGATGACGTCGCCACCCTGACAGTCGAAACACCCGACGGCGTCTTCAAGATGGAAGCGCAGTGGGTGATCGCCGCCGACGGCGCCAACAGCGACACCCGTCGCATGACTGGCGCAGACTTCACCGGCCACTTCTTTCAGGACCGTTTTCTGATTGCCGACGTGGTGATGAAGGCCGACTTTCCCACTGAACGCTGGTTCTGGTTTGATCCGCCCTTCCACCGCGGCCAGAGCGTGCTGCTGCACAAGCAGTGCGACAACGTCTGGCGCATCGACTTTCAGTTGGGCTGGGACGCCGACCCCACCGAAGAGAAAAAACCCGAGAAAGTCATTCCGCGCATCCAGGCCATGCTGGGCCCGGATGTGGAGTTTGAGCTGGAGTGGGTATCGGTGTACCAGTTTGCCTGCCGCCGCGTGGATGCCTTCCGCCATGGCCGGGTGCTGTTTACCGGCGACGCGGCCCACCAGGTGTCCCCCTTTGGTGCCCGCGGTGCCAATACCGGCGTGCAGGACTGCGACAACCTCTCCTGGAAGCTCAAGCTGGTACTGGACGGTGCAGCCCCCCTGGCATTGCTCGACACCTACCATGAAGAGCGCGCGTTTGCGGCGGACGACAACTTGCTGAACTCCACCCGTTCCACCGACTTCATCACGCCCAAAAGCCGCTGCTCGTTGCGCCTGCGCAATGCAGTTCTCGAACTGGCGCGCACTGAAGCCTTCGCACGCCCCTTGGTCAACAGCGGTCGGCTCTCCACGCCCACTCCGTATGCGGCCTCATCGCTCAATACGCCCGATGCCGATGCATTCCTGGGCAAGATGGCACCGGGCACCAATTGCGCAGACGCTCCCATCCAGGCCGATGGCAAGGATGCCTGGTTGCTGGACCACCTGGGTCAGGGATTTGTGCTGTTGAGTTTTGGCCCTGCTTCGCCGGTGTCCGTGGGCAAAGTGACTGCCCGCGTGCTGGAAGTCGGCAAAGACATTCAGGACACGCATGGCGTGCTGGCAGCGCGCTATGACGCGCAGCCCGGCACCGTGTACCTCATCCGCCCTGACCAGCATGTGGCTGCCCGCTGGCGCCAGTTTGACGCTGCCAAAGCCACCGCAGCCCTGCGCCACGCACTGGCATTGCACTGACCCAGGACCACCCACCATGCCACTGAACCACCAACCTAATATTGCGTCTCCCGACAGCTTTTACGAAGAGCTGATCCATGCGCAACGCGACATGAACGACGACCAGGCGGACATGCTGCTGGCCAAGCTGGTGCTGATACTGGCCAACCATGTCGGCGACCGGGCCGTGCTCTCGGAAGCACTGGCCCTGGCACGCAGCAATACGCTGGCAAACACCGTAGCCAGCCCAGCATGACCGCACTGAACCACACCCATGCGCCTGATGCACGCAGCTGGGTAGCCAGCGCCAATGCCGTTGGCACGGACTTCCCCATCCAGAACCTGCCCTTTGCCATCTTCAAACGTCGCGGCAGCGCCGAGGCGATGCGTGGTGGTATCGCGATTGGCGATCAGGTGCTGGACCTGCAGGCACTGGCATCCAGTGGCTGCCTGGCTGGGCATGCACTGGCACACAGCGCAGCAGAAGCAGCATCACATTCCACCTTGAACGCCTTGATGGCACTGGGACCCACGGCCTGGAGCGCCCTGCGCCACGCCGTGTTTGATCTGCTGGCAAGTGGCGCAAGCGCAGAGGTGCAGGAACAGGTGCAAGCGTGCCTGATTCCGCAGGCAGACGTGGAATACGGGTTGCCTGCACACATTGGTGACTACACCGACTTCTATACCTCCATCTACCACGCCACCAATGTAGGCAAGCTGTTCCGCCCCGACAACCCGCTGCTACCCAACTACTGCTGGGTGCCCATCGGCTACCACGGTCGCTCCTCCAGCGTGCAGGTATCCGGTCAACCCATCCACCGCCCCCGCGGGCAAGTCATGGCCGCTGGCCAGACCGTTCCGCAGCTTGCGCCCTGTGCACGACTGGACTGGGAGCTGGAGCTGGGGGTGTTCATGGGCCCCGGCAATGCCCCAGGGCGCGCGATACCACTGGATGCTGCACCCGACCACGTATTCGGTATGTGCCTGCTCAACGACTGGTCTGCACGCGACATCCAGGCCTGGGAATACCAGCCCCTGGGTCCTTTCCTGTCCAAGAATTTTGGCACCAGCATTTCCCCCTGGGTGGTGACCATGGAGGCGCTGGCTCCCTACCACTGCGCGATGGAGCGGCCCGACGGCAAGCAGGACGACGTGGACTACCTGCGCAGCGAAAACAACCGCAACCGTGGTGCCCTGGACATCCAGCTGCGCATTGGACTCACCAGCGACACCATGCGCGCGGCCAGCCAACCCGTGCATTGGGTATGCCAGACCAGCTACCGGCATGCCTACTGGACACTGGCCCAGATGGTGGCACACCACACCGTCAACGGATGCAACCTGCAGCCCGGCGATCTGCTGGGTACTGGAACCCTGTCGGGCCCCACACTGGACCAGGCGGGTGCCTTGCTGGAACTCACCCAGGGCGGCAAAGTGCCACTAACATTGCCCGATGGACAGACACGCACTTTTTTGCAGGATGGCGATGAAGTCACCCTGCAAGGCTGGTGTGAAAAGCCAGGTGCAGCCCGCATCGGTTTCGGGGAATGCCAGGCACGGGTGTTGCCCGCGACACCCACCCAAACATGAATAATAATGCATATGACATTCCAAAATACCCGAACACAGGGTAAACTCCCGAGTTGCGGGGCACGCAATCAGTAACATAATGCATGTCGCATTACCATCCCAAAGAAGGAGACAAACCATGAAACGCTTACTCACCCACACTGCCCTGGCCGCAGGCTTGCTGTGCGCAGCCTGGACCGCACAAGCCCAGACCATCACCCTGAAAGTGCACCACTTTCTGGGACCACAGTCCATCCAAAACACCACCATGCTGAAAACCTGGTGCGACAACATCGCCAAGGATTCCAACAACCGCCTGAACTGCCAGATCTACCCTGCAATGCAATTGGGTGGCACACCGCCACAGCTGTTTGACCAGGCCAAGGACGGCGTGGCTGACGTGGTGTGGACCGTGGCAGGCTACTCGGCTGGCCGGTTTGCCCGCTCGCAGGTGTTCGAGTTGCCCTTCATGATGAGCAATGCGGGTGCCACCAGCCGTGCAGCCTGGGACTTTGCACAAAAGTACGCGCAAGACGAATACAAAGACGTCAAGTTGCTCGCCATCCACGTTCACGGCCCGGGTGTCTTTTTCACCAAGAACAAGCCCATCACAAAGATTGAAGACCTCAAAGGTTTGAAGGTGCGTGGGCCAACCGCCACAGTCACAAAAATGCTCGGCATGATGGGCGCCACCCCGGTCGGCATGCCCGTGCCTGCGGTACCCGAAGCGCTGTCCAAGGGCGTGATTGATGGTGCAGTGATCCCGTTTGAAGTGGCTCCCGGCTTGAAAGTGCACGAACTCACCAAGTTCTCGACAGAAACCGAGAAGAGCTCGCCTGCGCTGTACACCACGGTGTTCGTGGTCCCCATGAACAAGGCCAAGTACGAGTCCCTGCCTGCAGACCTGAAAGCCGTGATCGACAAGAACTCGGGCCGCGAGTTCTCCGCGTTCCTCGCGTCCACCCAAGAGGGTAACGATGTTCCCAGCCGCAAGGTCTTCGCCGACACCGCGGGTTACACCATGACCACCCTTGCCCACTCCGAACTGGAGCGCTGGAAGAAAGCCACAGCCACACTGGATGATGCATGGATTTCCGACATGAACCAGCGTGGCTTCCAGGGCCAGGCCATGTACGATGACGCCGTCAAGATGATCAAGGGTTACACCAAGTAACTGCACGATCGCTGAAGCAGCCCAAGGGCGGAGAATTCTCCGCCCTTGTCATCTGTGCCAGCCCTAACCGCCCCTACGTCGAGACCTTCTTTTTCTGGAGCCAACCCTTGACCGATATTCTTGTCACCGAAGACACCACCGAGCGCCACGGCATTGCACTGATGCTGGACCGCACGTGCAAATTGCTCGCCATACTGGGCGGCGTCACCCTGGTGGCGATGGCCCTCATGTCCCTCTGGAGCATTGTGGGCCGCTCATTTTTTGAATCTCCTCTGTTGGGAGACTATGAACTCGTACAGATGATGAGTGGCATGGCAGTGGCCATGACATTGCCGTACGCCCAATGGATCGGCGGCCACGTCATCGTGGATTTTTTCACCGCCAAGGCACCCGTAAAAGCCAATGCCTTCATGGACCTGGTTGCCGCCTTGCTGATGGCCCTGTTTGCAGCAGTCATCACCTGGCGCATGGCTGTGGGCCTGGTAGACCTGAAGTCCACTTTTGATGCCTCCATGATGCTGAATCTGCCGACCTGGTGGAGTTATGTCCCCATGACTATTTCCTTTGCGCTGCTGACGGCTACCGCCCTTTTCACCGCCACCACCAACCTGAGAAAGTTGCTGAAATGAGCCCAATCGAATGGGGTGCCCTGATGTTCGGGGTGCTGTTGCTGCTGCTGGCGGTGCGGGTCCACATTGGTATTGCCATGTTGATGACCGGCTCGATTGGCTATGTGTTCGTTGCGGGGTTCGACCCGCTCATGAACTATTTCAAGTCCGCCGCTTACGCGCGCTTCTCGGTCTACGACCTGTCGGTGGTGCCACTGTTTCTGCTGATGGGACAGTTCGCCACACACGGTGGATTGTCCAAAGCGCTGTTCCAGGCTGGCAATGCGTTTATCGGCCACTGGCGCGGGGGCATGGCGATGGCCGGCGTCACGGCCTGTGCGGGCTTCGGAGCCATTTGCGGATCGTCCCTGGCCACAGCGGCCACCATGGGCCAGGTGGCATTGCCCGAACTCAAGTCGCACGGCTACTCTGGCCGGTTCTCGACCGCGGTGCTGGCCGCCGGTGGCACCCTGGGCATTCTGATTCCTCCTTCTGTGCCCCTGGTGATCTACGCGATCCTGACCGAGCAGAACATTGCCAAGCTGTTTCTGGCGGCCTTCATTCCGGGCATTCTGGCGGCCATTGGCTACATGGTGGTGATTGCCTTCGTGGCCCGTGTCAGTCCTTCCGACGCACCCGCGGGTGACCGCTACTCCTGGCCACAACGGCTGCAGGCACTGGTGGAAACCTGGCCGGTCATGCTGATCTTTGCCGTGGTGATTGGTGGTATTTACGGCGGATTTTTCACCCCCACCGAAGCGGCATCGATCGGCACGGTTGCTACAGCTTTTGTAGCGTGGCGTTCAGGCGGACTGCGGGGAAAAGGCTTTTTGCAGTGCATGTATGGCACGGCAGCGGCCACCGGCATGATCTTCTTGATCTTGCTGGGTGCCGATGTGCTGAACGTGTTTCTGGTACTGACCCAGGTGAATGTGGCGCTGGCCAACTGGGTGATCGGTCTGCATGTGTCACCCATTCTGGTGATGTTCGTGATCATCTTCATCTACCTGGTGCTGGGCTGCATCATGGACAGCCTGTCCATGATTCTGCTGACCATCCCGATCTTCTTCCCTATCGTGATGGGGCTGGACCTGTGGGGGCTCGATCCGGAGTCCAAGGCCATCTGGTTCGGCATCATCGTGCTGATGGTGGTCGAGATCAGCCTGATTACCCCCCCGGTGGGCATGAACGTGTTCATCATCAACAGCATGGCCAAAGACGTGCCCATGAAGGAAACCTTCAAGTACGTCATGCCCTTCCTGGCGTCTGACCTGCTGCGCATCGTTCTGATCGTGTTCGTGCCCAGCATTGTGTTGTTCGTGCTGAAAATTTAATGACCGGAGCCGATATGTCCAAAGCATCCACCGCCGCAAGCCAAGACACCCCGATTGAAGACTTCTCCCAATGCCATGCAGGCATCTTCAGGAAGCTGGACCAGTTGGGCGAACTGCCTGCCCTGCTGGCACCGGCAGTGCGGGCACGTGAAATTGCCGAGAAGTCCCTGGAGTTCTTTCGCGAAGCGATTTTTGAACACCACCTGGACGAAGAGCGCGAGTTGTTTCCCGCCGTCGTGGCCCATGCAGAAAAGGGCGCGGAGTTTGACAAAGTGCAGTTCATGGTGGCGCGCCTGACCATTGAGCACCGCGATCTGGAAGCCGTCTGGAAACGGCTGGAGTCTGGCCTCAAAGCCGTCGCCAAGGGCCGTGACAGCGATATCAATGTTGCTGATATTGAACTGCTGGTCACCCGCTACCGCGGCCACGCGCAGTACGAAGAGACCGAGTTTCTGCCACTGGCCCAGACCATTTTGAGCCGCAACTCCAACCACATGGCAGCACTCGGTATGTCCCTGCACATGCGCCATGCGCCATTGCAGGTCGTGCCCTTTGTCTGATCGTATGTCTAAGCGCTAATCCCGCTCGAACCGATGGGCCAGCAGGGTGGATGCCGCAGGCACCACACCGCTGGCCAGTTGCAGGTGCTGGTCCAGATAACCTTCGGATGCGGGCAGCAACCTCTGGTACAAATCCCTGCACAAATCCCTGGC
>CAUJJV010000261.1 GCA_963205375.1 Pseudomonadota bacterium | reverse complement strand
GAAACCGCGCAGGCCATGCCGTTCCAGGCACCGCCCACCCCGTTCAATGTCGAAATTGCCGGTGCACGCCGGTTTGCGTCCCAGTCGTATTCCCTGGCCCGTTTCAAGAAAATTGGTGCGGCTTCGGGTGCCACCGTGAACGATGTCACGCTGGCCGTGTGCGCCGGCGCACTGCGCAAATACCTGGAAATGCAGAAGGCCCTGCCCAGGAAACCGCTGGTCGCCATGGTGCCAGTGTCCCTGCACGGTGAGACGGATGAGGGTGGCAACCAGGTGTCGTTGCTGCTGGCCAATCTGGGAACCCATATCAAGGACCCACTCAAACGCCTGCAAAGCATTGTCAAGTCCACTGCCGAAGCCAAGAAACGGCTATCGAGCATGCCGCGTCTGCAAAAGCTGGCGCATGGCGCAACGTCCATTTCCGGCATGGGGCCCGCCATGGTGACGGGCGCGGCACGGAAGCACCCGCTGTTCAATGTGGTCATCTCCAATGTGCCCGGTCCGCGCGACACCCTGTACCTGGATGGCTCCCGCCTGGACGAGGTCTACCCCGTGTCCATTCCCACGCATTACCTGGCGCTGAACATCACCATCAGCGGTTACGGCGACAACCTCGGTTTTGGCTACATTGCCTGCCGGCGCTCGGTGCCGTCACTGCAGCGCATGCTGGACTTCACCGACCAATCCATTGAAGAACTGGAAGCGGCCGTAGGCTTGGAGGCGGCCCCCAAAAAACGGGCACCCCGCAAGGCCAGCAGCAAGACCGCCTGAGGTACAGTGCAGCCTCCCCTGCACTTCCCCGACCGAGTTACCCGTGTCCGCACCACCTGCCACCCGCGCCCACCCCACGTCCAAAACCGACCTGTTTGTCTCCTTCTCCCTGTTGGCCCTGCAAGGGTTTGGCGGTGTGCTGGCCGTAGTACAGCGTGAGCTGGTGGAAAAAAAGAAATGGCTGACGCTGGAAGAGTTTCTGGAAGACTGGGCCGTCGCCCAGATCCTGCCAGGCCCCAATGTGGTCAACCTCTCGCTGATGATCGGCGACCGCTACTTCGGCATGCGCGGCGCACTGGCTGCACTGGCTGGCATGTTGACCTTCCCGCTGGTGATTGCACTGGCCGTGGCCATCCTGTTTGCCGGCATCGCCGACCAGCCCCAGGTGCAGGGCGCACTGCGTGGCATGGGGGCGGTCGCGGCCGGCCTGATCACTGCCACCGGGCTCAAGCTGATTGCTGCCTTAAAGGAAAATCCGATGGGAGCCCCCATCTGCTGGGCGTTCGCAGCTATTACATTTGTAGCGATTGGATTGCTGCGAATTCCCCTGGCCTGGGTGCTTCTGGTCGTGGGCGGTGCAGCCTGCGCCTGGACCTACCGCCTGCTGGGCCAGGTGGCCGCACGGAGCCAGCAGCCATGAGCCTGACACTGACCGCTGCCGACTGGCTCACCTTGTGGGTGCACTTCATGTCCCTGTCGCTGCTGGCCGTGGGCGGCGCCATCACCACCGCGCCGGACATGCACCGCTACCTGGTGGTCGAACAGCACTGGCTGACCGACAGCCAGTTCACCGCCTCGATCGCACTGGCGCAGGTTTCACCGGGACCCAATGTGCTGTTCGTCGCCTTGTTGGGCTGGAACGTCGGTCTGAATGCCGCTGGCGGCCTGGGTGCCGGAGTGGTCGCCTGGAGCTACGGCCTGCTGGGCGTACTCCTGTGCATGCTGGGCATCATGATTCCGAGCACCACGCTCACCTTTGCCGCCGCCCGCTGGGGCCACCGCAACCGTGAGCTGCGCGCCGTGCGCGCCTTCAAGCAGGGCATGGCCCCCATCGTGATCGCACTGTTGGTGGCCACCGGCTGGATTCTGGCCAGCAGCCAGGGCAGTGTGCAGGAACACTGGCCTTTGTGGCTGGTCACCGTTGGCGCCGCTGTCCTGGTCTGGAAGACCAAACTGCACCTGCTGGTGTTGCTGGGCGCAGGCGGTCTACTGGGCTGGATGGGTTGGGTCTGAGCCAGGCTTGCGATGGGTCCACGCCCATAGCACCGCGGCCGCAAACACCAGCAGTCCGCACCACTTGAGACTGGCACAGGCGCCTGCCAGTGCGTAGATCCACGGCGCGTGCACGGTCCCGTCAGAAGTCAGCAGCCAGTGCAGCAGGTTCTCCCCGGAGTCGGCTACGGCTGCCAAAGGCAGCAGCCAGGCCAGGCTGCGCCGGTGGGCTGCGGCGTACTGCGCAAACAAGGGAGACGTGGAAGCCAACAGATAGCCAAACCACCCGTAACTCAACAGCAGAACACCGTCGACCGGCAAATGCGACCGATACAGTGCCACCCCCACGGGCTGCCACGCTGCCAGTACGGTCCCGAAGGCTTCAGGTGTGAATGTGAACTGCAATGCCACCAGACTGGGCTTGAGTGGCGCAAGGTACGCACCCAGCCCGACCAGCAAGGCCAGTGACACCGATCCCCAGGCTAAGACCGGGCGCATGGCGATGGCCTAGTGAGGATTTTCAAAGAACAGGTAGTTGCTGGCGTAATCGCTGATCTCGAAGTACACCTTCTTCTCGCCCGGATCCGCCTGCATGTTGAAGTTTTCATCCAGGATGCCGTAGCCATAGCGGTAAGGACGCGGACTCTTGTCATCGGTCCCCATGGCGGTGGACATCTTGTCGATCTTCAGGAATCGGCGCACCACCTTGTCGCCAGCATAGATCTCCAGCACGCCGTTGGTGCCAGTCCAGTTCTGGATGTCGCGGCTGATCTTGTTCTGCTGCTCCTGGGTGCACGCACTCAGAATAAATAGGGCTGTAGCCCCCGCCAATGCTGCGCAAGCAGCTCTCGATTTAATAGCAAACATGGTATTCCCCCTTCGGCCAATTCAGGCTGCAGTGCGTTGGCGCAGTGCCTCGTACAGGCAGACGCCACTGGCCACCGACACATTCAGGCTCTCCACCGCACCGCGCATGGGAATGCTCACCAGCTGGTCGCAGGTCTTGGCGGTGAGCTGGCGCATGCCATCGCCCTCGGCACCCAGCACCAGGGCCACCGGGCCCTTGAGGTCGGCCTGGTAGAGGTTGCTGGTGGCCTGGTCGCTGGTGCCAATGATCCAGATATTGCGCTCCTTGAGCTCATTGAGAGTGCGTGCCAGGTTGGTCACCATGAAGTACGGCACCGTCTCGGCCGCACCACTGGCCACCTTGGCCACTGTCGCGTTGATGCCGGCCGCATGGTCCTTGGGAGCAATCACGCAGTGGGCGCCGGCGCCATCGGCCACGCGCAGGCAGGCACCCAGGTTGTGCGGATCGGTCACACCGTCGAGCACCAGAATCAGGGGCTGCGTACGCTGCTCCGGCGGCAGGGCAACGTTGGCCGCCTCCAGGTTCTCCAGCAGTTCGTCCAGCGAATGCACCTGCTTGATTTCCTGCACACGTGCGGCCACGCCCTGGTGCCCGTGGCTGCCCGCCAGTTTGGCCAGACGCACACCATCGGCCTCGATCAGACGCACGCCGCTCTCGGTGACTTTCTCCAGAAACAAGCGCATGCGTGCATCGCGCCGCGTGGGGTCCACATAGATTTCAACGATGGATTTGGGTGCGGTTTTCAGGCGCACGCCTACGGCATGGAAGCCGAAGAGAACTTTGGGGGAAGACATGCCCTGATTATCGGGGCTAAGGCAGCGCACCTGGCCAGCAGACCGGTGTTTTCCGTTTGCACGGCAAGTTCAGCTATAAACCATGCACTATTGCACCGGAACACACCTATGGCATCCAACCGCCACGTCATTGCCGTGCGCTGGCACGAAGGGAAATACGCTGTCATTGCAGACCAGATCTTCAATGGCCAGGATGACATCGACTGGCGGGCGCTGGAAGCCAAGCACCCCTGGAACGATGTCAGCGTCGACACCGGCTACCAAGACCATGCCTCCGTGATTTCCATAGAACAGCTCAGCCGCTATGTGCGCAGCGATGCAGCCCGTGCCTATGTCGAGAGAACCAAGGCCGCCGGCGTATTTCTGTACCTGATCCACCGGGCCGAATATGAAACCGGACTGGGCTGAGACAGCGAGACACCACGGAGAGGGTGCAGCTTGATCTGCTATCGTTTATATAGCTCCCCGCGCTTATTGTCCGGGGGCTAGAGGCCAGAAACCTCCATCACTGGCACCTCCGGCACCACCCTGCCCGCCTCAATGGTGATGCGCCGGTCGCAACGCTGGGCAATGCCCCGGTCGTGCGTCACCAGCACCAGCGTCGTGCCCTGCTCGCGGTTGAGATCGAACATCAACTCCATGATTTTTTCGCCCGTGGCAAAGTCCAGGCTGCCCGTCGGCTCGTCGGCCAACAGGACCGCGGGGTGGACCACAAAGGCACGGGCCAGGGCCACACGCTGCTGCTCCCCCCCGCTGAGTACCCGGGGATAGGCGTTGAGCCGGGTGGACAGCCCCACACGGCCCAGCATCTCGGTGGCCAGCTTGCGCGCGTCCTTGCGGGCATCCAGTTCCAGCGGCAGCATCACGTTCTCCAGCGCGGTCAGGTTGCCCAGCAGCTGAAAGCTCTGGAATACAAAGCCCACCTTGCGGGCGCGCAGGGCGGCGCGTGCATCTTCGTCGATGGCAAACAAGTCCTGCCCGGCCAGCCGCACGGTGCCACTGGTGGGCGTGTCCAGACCCGCGATGATGGAGAGCAATGTACTTTTGCCCGATCCGGATGCTCCGACGATGGCCGCGGTCTCCTGCGCTTTTAGCGCAAAATCGATGTCTCGCAGGATTTCCAGCGTGCCGGTGGAATCGGTGACCGCCTTGAAAACATGCTCAACCGAAATAATGGAATCACTCATGGGGCTCTCTGTAGTTCGTCGACACTGTATCGCGCTTGCATTTCTGACCGTGCTGGCGGGGGCTTGTGGGCCCATGGCACGTGCGGCTACTGCGACACCCACCATCCTGGTGGTGGGTGACTCGCTCAGTGCCGAGTATGGCCTCAAACGCGGCACGGGCTGGGTCGCCCTGATGGAGCAGCGCCTGGCGAAAGAAAAAATTCCGGCCACCGTGGTCAATGCCAGCATCAGCGGAGACACCACGTCAGGGGGACGTTCCCGCCTGCCGGCGCTGCTGGCACAGCACAAACCCCGCGTGGTCATCATTGAGCTGGGCGGCAACGACGCCCTGCGCGGCTTGCCTTTGCAAATGACGCAGGACAACCTGCTGGCCATGACCCAGGCCGCCCAGGCCAGTGGCGCCAAAGTGGTGCTGGCGGGCATGCAGGTGCCACCCAACTACGGGCAGGATTACAGTAACCGCTTCGCCGCCACCTTTGCCACCGTGGCCAAGACCACCAAAGCGTCCCTGGTGCCATTCCTGCTCAAGGGCGTAGCCGACGGGCCGGATGCAGCCAGACTCTTCCAGGCGGACCGTATCCACCCCAACGAAGCCGCCCACCCCACCATCCTGGCCACCATGTGGCCTGCCGTGAAGAAACTGATTCCATGAGCCTGAATGTGCTACCTGCAGCCGAGGTATTGCCCCGCCTGCATGAATTCGACACCATCATCGATGCCCGTACCGAAGCCGAATACGCCGAAGACCACCTGCCGGGTGCAGTCAACTGGCCCACGCTGAACAACGAGGAACGCATCCTGATCGGCACGCTGTACAAGCAGGTCAACCAGTTCGAAGCCAAAAAACGCGGTGCAGCCATTGCCGCGCGCAATATTGCCAGCCACATTGAGCGCGAGGTGCTCGACAAACCCAAGGACTGGAAGCCCCTGGCCTACTGCTGGCGCGGCGGCAAGCGCAGTGGCTCGCTGTCGCTGATCCTCGACCAGATCGGTTTCAAGGTAACACTGGTGGAAGGCGGCTACAAGGCCTTCCGCGCCGCGGTGGTGGCCGACATTCCCCGGCTGGTGGCCCCACTGGATCTGCGCGTGGTCTGTGGCACTACCGGCTCCGGCAAAACCCGCCTGCTACAGGCACTGGCAGGACTGGGTGCGCAGGTGCTCGACCTGGAAGGCCTGGCGCGGCACCGCAGCTCGGTACTGGGGGCCATTCCTGGCGTGCCGCAGCCTACGCAGAAGCGCTTTGACACCCTGGTGTGGGAGGCGCTGCGCCAGTTTGACCCAGCGCGTCCGGTGTTTGTGGAAAGCGAGAGCAAGAAGGTCGGCAACGTGGCCATCCCCACTGCCCTGGTGGAGCACATGCGTGCCAGTGCCTGCCTGAACCTGACACTGCCCATTGGCGAACGCGTGGCGCTGCTGCTGGAAGACTATGCGTATTTTGTGACCAACCGCGAACACTTCTGCGAGCGGCTGGACGTGCTGGCGGAATTCCGCGGCAAAGTCGTCGTCGCAGAATGGAAGGAACTGGTCATGGCCGGAAACCTGGCACCCGTGGTGCAGGACCTGTTGACCATCCATTACGACCCGGTGTACGTGCAATCGATGCAGCGTAATTTCCGGCAGTTTGAACAGGCTACCACCATCGAACCCACCGACCACTCGATGGATGCCATGGTGCGGCTGGCGCAGACGCTGGTCTGAGGGCGGTCTTATTCCGCAGCAGGTGCGGGAGCATCACCTTGTGATGCGACATCTTCTGCCGCGTCGTTGGGCGTGCCCTCGGGCTGGTCAGAACCTTTGCGGTCGGCCTTGCTCCTGAGCTTTTCTTCTTTCTTCTTCTTCTTGGCCAGTTCTTTCTGACGCTTCTCGTATCCGTAATTGGGTGTTGCCAAAGTATGCTTTCAGTGAATCACGTGACTGTACCATCTTGCGGCCAGCGCACCGCGCCGCGGTAGGCATGCCAGCTGGCGTGCCCCAGCAACGGCCCCACCACCAGCAGACCCAACCCGAGCGGAAGCAAAAGCGCCAAAGCCGTCAGGAACGTGATGGTGGCCCCCCACAGCAGCATCACCGGGGTGTTGTGGAACACCACCTCCAGGCTGGTGATGGCGGCTGAAATGGCATCGGTGTCCCGGTCCAGAATCATCGGAATGGACACCGCTGCAATCGAATACACCAGTATGGCGAACCCACCGCCCACCACCATATAGGCCAGCACGAACTCCCAGTTCTGGGGGTTGAACACTGCCTCCATGACACTGGCTGTCGATGGCATGCCGGTATTGAAGAACACCGCAAACACCACCAGCGACGCTCTGCCCCACAGCAACTCCAGCACGATCAGCACCAGCACCAGCATGCCGACACTGCGCAGATGCGAATCCCAGCAGGTCAGCGATGCGGACAGCCGGGGCGTCTGCCCGCATTCGCGGCGGCGGCTCACCTCGTACAGGCCCATCGCCAGGAAAGGGCCCAGCAGCAGGCAGCCGGATGCGATGGACATCACATACTCAGGCCTGGCCCGGAACACAGCCGCCAGCGTGATGCCCATGGCCCAGAAACACATGCCATAAAAGACGCCGATCCCCATGTGGGCCGCCAGATCGCGCCAGCCGCGCAGCAGCCAGCGGAAGGGATCGGACAGGCGCAGCACCAGGACCTGTTTGCGCGGGCCCTCCGGTGCCGGTGGCACGTAAGGCGCCACGGTTTCCTCGGCTGGCAGGGCCGCAGGCTGCCCCGCAGGAGTCGCCTCGGGAGCTGCAGAAGGAACAGAAACGGCCATGGCTGCTAACTTAGCCGATCCCGCGCCCCGCTGCTACTCTGGAAAACACCAACCCGCTCAGCCAAATGCGCCGGCAAATGCCTGGGAAAGGTCCGCCTGCAGGTCCTCGACGTCCTCCAGGCCGGTCGAGAACCGCACCAGGGTTCCGCGTGCCAGGTGGGCGGGCCACGCACTGCGCATCGACTGCAGCTCGTAAGGCACCACCAG
>CAUJJV010000260.1 GCA_963205375.1 Pseudomonadota bacterium | reverse complement strand
CTGTCTTTATAAAGCGCATACGAATATTCTAGGGTTTAAACCACCAGCGCCAGCAAACTTTCTTTTACTTGGGTGCACTGGCTGTCGCGGCAGGCACAGCACTGGCTGCCATATCCGGAGCGGAGGCTGCCTTGGCAGGCTCAACGTGTGTAGCTTCTGCGCCGTGCTTCTCGCCGCTCATATCAATATCACCACCTTTGCTCAAGATGAACAAGGCCAAACCGGCAAACACCGCAAATCCCACTGCAATTTTCCACATACCATTTCTTTCAATTAAAAAGGGCTCTCCAAGAGAGCCCGTCAAAACACCCCGGTCCGCAAGGGACCAGGGCCGTTAACTCAACTCACACTCAATCGTTCGCGTAGATATCCACGTCCTTGGTTTCCTTGACGAACAGCATGCCGACGACAAAAGTCATACCGGCAACGATGATCGGGTACCACAGACCGTTGTACATGTTACCGGTTTGCGCAACGATAGCAAATGCAGTCGTGGGCAGCAGACCGCCGAACCAGCCGTTACCAATGTGGTAAGGCAGGCTCATGGAGGTGTAACGGATACGGGTCGGGAACATTTCCACCAGCATGGCGGCAATAGGACCGTACACCATGGTCACCAGAATCACCAGGTAGGTGAGGATCAGGACCACAGTTACCTTGTCGAACTTGGCCATGTCAGCCTTGGCGGGGTAGTTCGCAGCCTTCAGTGCATCGCCCAGGCCCTTGTCGAACTCGGCCTTCTTGGCAGCAGCTTCTTCCTTGGAAACGCCCTTGACGGTGTAGCCAGTGATCACGGTGGTACCCACAGTCACGGTAGCGGGTGTGCCGGCGGGAGCAATCGCATTGTCATAACTCACAGAGCGGCCAGCCAGTGCCTGCTTGGCGATATCGCACGAGCTGGTGAACTTGACAGTACCTGTGGGGTTGAACTGGAACGAGCATTCCTTGGGGTCAGCGGTCACGATCACTTTGGAAGCAGCTTGCGCAGCAGCCAGATCGGGGTTGGCAGCTTTGGTCAAAGCAGTGAAAACCGGGAAGTAGGTCACCACAGCCAGCAGGCAGCCTGCCATGATGATGGGCTTGCGGCCGATCTTGTCAGACAACGAACCGAAGAAGATGAAAAACGGCGTGCCGATGATCAGGGAGATGGCCACCATGATATTGGCAGTCGCGCCGTCCACCTTCAGGGCTTGCGTCAGGAAGAACAGGGCGTAGAACTGACCCGAGTACCAGACCACAGCCTGGCCGGCGGTCAAACCGATCAGGGCCAGAATCACGATCTTCAGGTTCTTCCACTGACCGAAAGATTCGGACAGGGGTGCCTTGGAGGTCTTGCCTTCAGCCTTCATCTTGGTGAAAGCAGGGGACTCATTCATGCTCAAACGGATGTAGACCGACACGGCCAACAACAGAATGGACACGATGAACGGAACGCGCCAGCCCCAGTCAGCAAAAGCTGCTTCGCCAATCACGGTACGTGTACCCAGAATCACCATCAGGGACAGGAACAGGCCCAAAGTGGCTGTCGTCTGGATCCAGGAGGTGTAGGCGCCGCGCTTGCCCTGGGGCGAGTGCTCGGCCACGTAAGTTGCAGCACCACCGTACTCACCACCCAGCGCCAGGCCTTGCAGCATGCGCAGGATGATCAGGATCACGGGAGCAGCCACACCGATAGAGGCGTAGTTGGGCAAAATACCCACGATGAAGGTCGACAGACCCATGATCAGGATGGTCACCAGGAAGGTGTACTTGCGACCGATCATGTCGCCCAGACGGCCGAACACCAGCGCGCCAAAGGGGCGCACGATGAAACCGGCAGCGAACGCCAGCAACGCGAAGATGAAGGCTGAACCTTCATCGAGGCCGCTGAAGAACTGCTTGGCAATGATGGCTGCCAAAGAACCGTACAGGTAAAAGTCGTACCACTCAAAAACCGTGCCGAGCGAGGAAGCGAAGATAACTTTCTTCTCTTCTGCCGTCATCGGCCGTGCAGCTGCTGCTGTTGCCATAGATGTGTCTCCTGATGAATAAAACATGACCGACCAACACGGTCAGGTGGGCGGACTATGGAGACGACTTCTGACCGCTTTCTGACGGCAAAGTAGCCATGCCCGGGCTTGAACTGAATCGCACCTTACAAAACAAGCGTTAACCCTTGCATTTGATTTCTCCATGTGGGAAATTGGGCATATTCCCTCCCAGGAGTAGGGGTGACGCAACCCACTGAGGCTAGGGAAAGCACCAATATTTCCGACCCTTTCGTAAGGGCTTTGTCAGACCCTCAGACCATCATCCGACCCCTGCAGCGACCCACTTGGTGCGTTGTGAATCCAACCCTGATCCAAGGAGTCGAAATATGTCTGATCCCATCGTGGACAAGATCCAGAGTCATCCCAAGTACCTGGAACTCAAACGCAAACGCAACAGCTTTGGCTGGCTGCTCACCATCCTGATGATGGTCGTGTATTACGGCTACATCGCCCTGATTGCTTTTGACAAACCCTTCCTGGCGCAGCGCATCGGCGATGGCGTCATGTCTCTGGGCGTGCCTATTGGCCTGGGCGTCATTATTTTCACGGTGGTAATCACCGCGATTTATGTGCGTCGCGCCAATGGAGAGTTTGACGAGCTGACTGTAGCCATCCTGAAAGACGTGTCCAAATGATGAATAAATCTTCCCTACTCGCAGCACTGATGTTGCTGGTCTGTGGCGTGGCGATGGCTGCCGGCGCTGATCTGGGCCAAGTCGAAAAGCAACCCACCAACTGGGTTGCCATCGGCATGTTTACCGCTTTTGTGGTGGGCACCCTGTTCATTACCAAATGGGCCGCGGCAAAAACCAAGTCCGCGGCAGACTTTTACACCGGCGGTGGCGGCATTACAGGCTTCCAGAATGGCCTGGCCATTGCGGGTGACTACATGTCGGCGGCGTCCTTCCTGGGTATATCTGCGGCCGTGATGGCTTCGGGTTACGACGGCCTGATCTACTCCATCGGCTTTCTGGTCGGCTGGCCTGTCATCACCTTCCTGATGGCTGAGCGCCTGCGCAACCTGGGCAAGTTCACCTTTGCCGACGTGGCCGGATACCGCTTCCAGCAAAAACCTATCCGCATCTTTGCAGCCTCCGGCACGCTGGTGGTAGTGGCGTTCTACCTGATCGCCCAGATGGTGGGCGCCGGCTCGCTGATCAAGCTGCTGTTTGGCCTGGAGTACTGGATGGCCGTGGTGATCGTGGGTGCGCTCATGATGATTTACGTACTATTCGGCGGCATGACCGCCACCACCTGGGTGCAGATCATCAAGGCCTGCCTGTTGCTGGCCGGCGTGTCTTTCATGGCCTTCATGGTGATGGCCGAGTTTGGATTCAGCTTTGAAGCCCTGTTTGCCAAGGGTGTAGCCGTCAAGGCGCAACTCGCCGTCAACGGTGGAAAAACCGCTGAAGAAGCAGCAGTCATCGGTCAGGCCCTGATGGGTCCCGGTGGCTTTATCAAGGACCCCATATCGGCCATTTCGTTCGGTATGGCCCTGATGTTCGGCACGGCCGGCCTGCCCCACATCCTGATGCGCTTCTTCACCGTGCCCGATGCCAAGCAGGCACGCAAATCCGTGCTATGGGCCACCACCTGGATTGGCTACTTCTACATTCTGATCTTCATCATCGGTTTTGGCGCCATCACCCTGGTGTTGACCAACCCCGAGTTCTCGGATGTGATCAAGGGCGTGATCAAGGGCGGCGGCGGCTCTTCCAACATGGCAGCCGTTCTGGTGGCCAAGGCGGTGGGCGGCAATGTGTTCTACGGCTTCATCTCTGCCGTGGCATTTGCAACCATTCTGGCGGTGGTGGCGGGTCTGACGCTCTCTGGTGCGTCTGCCGTGTCCCACGACATCTACGCCACCGTGATTAAAAAGGGCAAGGCTGATAGCGCTTCTGAGTTGAAAGTATCCCGTGCAACGACCCTGGCCCTCGGCGTGGTGGCTGTGACCTTGGGCATCTTGTTCGAGAAGCAGAACATCGCCTTCATGGTGTCTTTGGCCTTCGCGATTGCTGCGTCGGCCAACTTCCCCGTGCTGTTCATGTCCGTGCTGTGGAAAGATTGCACCACCAAGGGCGCCGTCATTGGCGGCTTCCTGGGGCTGATTTCTTCCGTAGGCCTGACCGTTGTGTCTCCTTCTGTATGGGAAGCCACGCTGGGTAACCCCAAGGGTTCGGCACTGTTCCCCTACTCCTCACCCGCGCTGTTCTCCATGGCGATCGGCTTTATCGGCGTGTGGTTGTTCTCGGTGCTGGACCGTAGCCCCAACGCGGCCAAAGAGCGCGCTGCATTTCCTGCGCAGCAAGTGCGTTCGGAAACCGGTCTGGGTGCCTCTGGCGCATCGGGCCACTAAGCCCACAACGCTGCGGGCACCTGGTCCGCATGCTTTGCCATCCAACCGGGCCTCGCGCCCGGTTTTTTATTGCCCGCGTAACGTTCTCAGCTTGATGAATGCCAACGCCGCCATGACCGCATCGTTCACCGCGTCATGGGCATCGCGCGTGGGCAGATTCAGGTCTTTCATCAGTGTGGCAAAGCGCAGGTCAATATCGACATTGCCTTGCTGCTGGTAGGCGGGCAGCTGTTTGAACTTGTAGTCGTAGTACAGCGCGGAGACTTCAATTTTCGGCTGCGGCAACCCCTGCCCCAGCATGGGCCAAATGGCCCGGTGCAACATGGCCAGGTCAAACTCCAGGTAGTAGCCCACCAAAGGGCGGCTGCCAATGAAATGCATGAGGCGCTTCATGGCCTCCTCCACCGGCAGGCCCTGGGCCACATCGCGTTCGCGTAGCCGGTGAATCTTCACGCTCTCGGCCGACACGCCGCGCTCGGGACGTACCAGCAGTTCGAGCCGTTCACTGGTCATGATGCGGTTACCCACAATCCGCACCGCACCTATGGAAATGATTTCGTCGGTGCGGGTGTTCAGCCCGGTAGTCTCGCAATCCAGCGACACCCATTCATTCTCGGGCGGCGCATCGAACATGAACCGGTAGCTTGGGTCGCCCAGGTGGTACAGCAGCCACTCCCTCTTGAGCACACCCCACCACCGCTGCGGCAGCAGGCGCTTCATCCGATCGCATCCAGATGAAATCGCTGGTGCAGCAAGGCCTTGAAGCGCTTGACCACCCCCAGTGTGTCCTTGAGCAGGTCGCGGTCCAGACTGCTCAATTTGGCTATATCAATCGCGCCCGTCACTGGTTGCTCCATGTCGAGCTCGGCCAGTCCCGCCTTGAGTTTGAGGCCCATGAAAAAATGCAGGCTGTCCAGCAGGTCGGACCCCATCTCGGCGGGCAGTTTGCCCATGGCCACCAGCGCGGCGATGCGCTCGGCCGTGCTGGTCTCGGTCACATGGTGGGCCAGCGCCAGACTGCGCACACCGTGCACCAGCGGGAAGATGCCCTCTTTCTTCAGATTCATCCGCTGGTCAGTATCGCCCAGCCCCAGCAGTCGGTTCCACCAGCCTACAGTGTTGCCAAAGGCATCAATGGCTGCCGCAAAGCGTGCCAGCACCGCCTCGTTGTCGGTGACAAATTGCGCCAGACTGGCCTGCACGCCCTGCAACAGGTGTGCATCGCCACAGACCGTGTGCGCATCCATGAAGATGGCCAGGTTCATCAGGCTGTCGCTGTCGGGCAAGACCAGCCACTGGCGCGCCATCTGGCCGAACGTGGTCGCATGCTGGCACCACATCGGGTTGCTCACCATGATGTTTCCGGGGCAAGGTGGGTAGCCAAAACTGGCGAGCGCTGCCGAGAATTGCTGGCACAAGACCTGCAGGTTCGCGGGTGCGTCATAGCCATCGCGCAAGATGAGTCCGTTGTCCTGGTCGGTCTTGAGCAACTGTTCTCCGCGCCCTTCGCTGCCCATCACAAACAGGCAGCTGTTAGCCACCAGCTCCGGTGGTGCAATCAATTGCCAGGCACGCTCGAACAGGCGGGCATTGAGCTGTTGCACCAGCTTGGCAATCAGATTGACGCGCGAACCGCTGCGGTGCAACAGCACAATCATGCGAGTGATCTGCGCCGCAGCAAGACTCAGCCCATCCAGGTCTTTGGCCTCTTCGATCTTTTCGGTAATCAGGTGCGACTGGTTGGACAGAAAGCTGAACAGGTCAAGTGCCTCCAGAATGCCCACAATTTTGCTGCCATCCACCACCACCACGCGGTGCACGCGGTGCTTGAGCATCACCGCCATGGCGTCACCCAACTGGTCCGATGCCTGCACCTCAATCAGCGAAAAGTTCGACAGCCCACCCACCGCCAGCTGGTTCAGCGGACGGCCATCCAGAATGGCACGCTGCAACGCTGTGGCGGTAAAAATACCCAGCCGCGGTGGCGAACTTGCATCATCGCGAACCAGCACGCTGGAGGTGCGGTGCTGCTGAAAAATACGGACGACCGTCAGAATATCGGTACTGACCTCCACATAGTGCACCGGACGCAGAAAAGCCTCGTCCACGCGGGACATGGTGAGCGACTGCAGTTCATGCTGGTTCTGGCGTGCAGACAGCGCACTGAGCTTATTGCTCAGATCAGAAAACAACAAGGCACCAAACGTGGCATTGGCAGCAATCAGGTCACTGACCGCCTGCTTGGCCAACTGGTAGGCCACCACCTCCTGGGCCGCCATAAAGCGGCTGCTGACCTTGCCAGCCACCAGCCCCCGGCCATCGAAGGCATCGTCCGGCCCGTAGGTGGTAACGACCTCGTTGCCCTCGAACTGGGTGACAAAGCCCTTGATGATCACAAACAGATGGGTGGGCGCGACACCCATGTCGAGAATGGTCTCGCCTTCCGGGAAATACACCACATCAATACTGTCGCGCACCAGGCGCTGCTCATCGGTCGTCAGGCAGTCAAACGGCGAAGCAGAAAAATTGAAGGCACTGGGCATGGTGGGATTTTCCACCTCCACCCTGCGACTTTACTGACGGGACTGGCCCACCGGCACGGCCTTCACTGCGTCCCAGGCGTGCCCCTCAAACCAGGCGTCTGCCTCGATATAAGCCCGCAGCATGGGCAAGCCATCCAGCCCCCAGAACACCTTGCCGTCCACCTCGAATGCGGGGACGCCAAATACGCCTTGGGCAATGGCTTCCTCCACATGGGCCCGCAGTTGCGATTTGACCGATGCGTCCGCAGGGTCACGTCCAGGTGCCAGCTCGCGGGTGATGGCTTTCAGACGGCCCGCGTCGGCAGCATCGCCACCACCCGCCCACACATGGCGCAGCAGGGTTTCGCACACATAGCGGTTGGGTTGCCCATTCGGGTCCGTGGCGACCGCCAGGCGCAACAGCCCCAGCGGATTGAAGGGATGGGCCGCCGGCATGTCCAGCGGCACACTCTTGCTGTGGGCCAGCCATTGCACATGGCGGTAGGTCCAGTCGCGCTTGGCCGGAATTTCAGCGGGGCCCAGTTGCCCATGGTGTTTGAGCAGGGCGGCAAACAGCACCGGTTTGTAAGTGACCGAATAGCTCAGCCCCATCAACGCCTTGGGCAACTCCTCAAACGCCAGGTAGGCAAAGGGAGAAATGAAGTCGAGGTAAAACGTGATGTGCTTCATGGCGTGGTGGCGTGCCGTGCCTGCAGGCGTTGCGTGATGTGCGACCAGATGATCTTCTTCTGCACATCGGTGCTGGTACTCCAGGCCCGGATTTCTTCGATGCTGCGCAGGCAGCCCTCGCAAAATTCCCGTTTTGCATCCATGCGACACACGGACACACAAGGAGAAGGAATGTTTTCATGCATAGCCCCCGCCGTTATTGCCCGATCAGCTAGCATTTTCATAGCATCCATACAATCCTTACAGCGTGGGCGCCTGGGTCACATCGGCCACCGGCGCACCAGCCAGCGACTCCAGATCCTGCGGCCGCAGCTTGAACACCCCATGCGGGTGCCCGGCAGCGGCCCAGATTTCGGCAAAGCGAAACAGCTCGCGATCCACCAGCGTCAGCGGTGGTTCTGCATGGGCCACCGGCGACACGCCGCCAATGCTGAAGCCGGTTCTGGCCTTGACGAACTCGGCGTCTGCCCGACCAATCTTGCCCACCAGGGCTTCTACTTTTTTCTCGTCCACCCGCCGGTCGCCCGAGGTGATGACCAGCACCGCCACACCGTCGGCCTTGCGCCGGAAGATGATGCTCTTGGCAATCTGGCCCACTTCAATCCCCAGTGCGTCGGCCGCCTGCTGGGCCGTGCGCGCGGCATCGGCCAGCATGACGGGCGCATGTGGGTGATTCTTGTCCGCCAGGGCGGCCGCCACGCGTTGCACGCCCTCGGGCAGACTATCGCCCCCACGCTCCCCCACAACGTGTGGGTCGCTGCCCCCCAAGGGGGCCCTCGCGCCTTGGGGCTGCCCGGCGGCGCTCATGTCTGCTGCCGCTTGTTGAGCAAGGCGGTGGCCACCCGCGAGTTGGGCTTGCGGCCCAGGAAGTCGCTGATGAACTTGCCGGCGTCCACCAGCTTGTCCAGGTCAATGCCGGCGTCAATGCCCAGCCCATGGAGCAGGTACACCACGTCTTCCGTGGAGACGTTGCCGGTAGCGCCCTTGGCATAGGGGCAGCCGCCCAGGCCGGCCACGGAGGACTGGAAGTTCCACACCCCCAGCTCCATCGCCGCCAGGGTGTTGGACAGCGCCTGACCGTAGGTGTCGTGGAAGTGACCAGAGACCGAATCGATGTCGTAATGCTGGAGCGCCGCGTCGATGGCGCGCTGCACCTTGCGGGGCGTGCCCACGCCGATGGTGTCGGCCACGTCCACCCGCTGCACGCCGATGCCCTTGAGCAGGCCAGCCAGGTAGGCCACACGCTCGGGCGCCACGTCACCTTCGTAAGGACAGCCCACGGTGCAGCTCATGGCACCGCGTACGGCAATGCCAGCGTCCAGCGCCGCCTGCACCACAGGACGGAAACGCTCGATGCTTTCGGCAATGCTGCAGTTGATGTTTTTCTGGCTGAAGGCCTCACTGGCCGCGCCAAACACCACTACCTCATCCGGGCGGGTTTGGAGTGCAGCCTCGAAGCCCTGCAGGTTGGGCGTCAGCACCGAATAGCGCACATCTGCGCGGCGCTCGATGGCCGCCATGACTTCGGCGTTGTCCGCCATCTGTGGCACCCATTTGGGCGACACGAAGCTGGTGACCTCAATCTCCTTCAGGCCAGCATCCTGCAACCGGTGCACCAGCTCCACCTTGACGGCCGCGGGCACCTGGGTCTTTTCATTCTGCAGGCCGTCGCGGGGACCAACATCGACCAGTTTGACGCGTGTGGGGTAGTTCATACAGGGCTTGCGAATTTCAGGTTTCGCTCTCTAGAGGGAAATAGGGCAATCTCAAGTTTTACGCAGTGAAGTGCCATGAAACTGAGTCAAATTATTCCGGTTAGCGGTATTGTCGCCGGTACGCTGCTGCCATGCATGGCATGGACAGGCCCGGCAGCCGATCTGGGCTACCCCCAGGTGATGGATCTGCTGACGGAAACCCAGGGCAACCCGACGCAGGTTCGCCCCAGGCTGGTGGGAAAAACCGTCAGCGCGACCTTGGTGGCGGGTAAAAATTCGCTCTGGGTCGTGTCGCCGGACGACGGTGTGTACTTCGCCTGCGCTGCCAGCGCCCCCGGCTTCAAGGGTGGCCCCGTAGTGGCCAAAGTTATCCAGTACGAAGCGCCGGACAACGGCGAAGGGGGTGAGCCCCACCTCACGCTGGACCGCTGCAGCAACTGAAGTCACGCACACCACCGGGTCACCCGCGCCTAATAGCCACGCGCCGCATCCACGCAGCCCAAAACGGACTCACCCCGTTGCAGTGCGCCGATCTTGAAGGCAATCTGCGCAATGCTCTCGGTGCGCAACGTGCGCGCCGAGGTGTGCGGGGTGAGAGAAATCTTGGGGTGGTTCCAGAACGGATGGCTTCGGGGCAGCGGCTCCACGCGAAACACATCGAGTGTGGCACCCGCCAGATGACCACTGTCCAGCAGCGCCAGCAAATCCTCATCCACCAGGTGCGCACCCCGTGCCACATTGATCACATAGCCACCAGGTTGCAGGCGAGAGAGACTGTCGCGGTTCAGGATGTCCCGCGTCTCTGTGGTCAGCGGCAGCAGGCACACCAGCATGCGGCTGGCCTGTAGAAAAGCGTCCAGCTGCGCCGGCCCGGCAAAGCATTGCACGCCGGGTACATCCTTGGGCGTACGGCTCCAGCCATTGACCGGAAAATCAAACTGCGCCACCGCCCGGGCCACGCGCTCACCGAGCACCCCCAGCCCCAGCACACCGACGGGATAGTCCAGCCGGCTGTGCGGCTTGCGAAACGACCACTTGCCGTTCGCCATATCGGCTTCATACCCGGCAAACTCGCGAAAGTGGCGGATCACCGCATGGCACACATACTCGGCCATCTGCACGGACATGCCGGCGTCGTCCAGGCGGATGACCTGTGCACCAGCAGGCAGGCGCATTTTCAGCAAGGCGTCCACCCCGGCACCGATATTGAACAGGGCACGCAGCTGGGTTTGTTCGTCAAAGAACTGCTGGGGCGGCGCCCACACCACGGCGTAGTCTGCCTGCGGCGCACCGGGCTCCCACAGGGAAATGTTTGCCTCCGGCAATGCGGCGCGCAGCCCGGCCAGCCAGGGCTCCGGAGCCGTATCGGTGCAACAGAACGTAATGCGCACAGGCCGCTCTATCTGTCTGTATGTCAGGCTTTGGCCACTTCCATACGCAGCAGCTCCGAACCTTCGGTCACCTGGTCACCGGGAGCAAACAGCAGTTCGGCCACGGTGCCATCGGCGGGCGCTGCAATGGTGTGCTCCATCTTCATGGCTTCCATCACCGCCAGCGCCTGGCCCTTTTTGACCGCATCACCCGCCTTGACCGCAAACGACACCACCTTGCCTGGCATGGGCGCGGTCAGACGGCCGCCTTCGAGCTGGCCATCCCCCGCATGTGCCAGCGCATCAATTGCTATGATTTGTGTAGCGCCTTGCGCAGCAAATACGTGGGCTACATCCCCTTTTTTGTACACACGGCAGCTGGCGCGCTGCGATCCCCAACCCACATCGATGGCACCGGTCGACAGCGCGCTGTAACGCAGCACGGCCTCTTCGCCGGCCACCTGCAGCAGCACGTTGCCATCGTGCACTGCTGTGAGTTGCACCGTCTGTGGCTGGCCCTGGAACTCCATGGCAAAGCTGCGCACGCTGGGACCGTGGGAGCGCCAGTTGTCGCGCTGGGCCCAGGGGTCAATCCAGCCACTGGTATCGCGCCGTGCGGCGATCGCTTGCTCGCCCAGCAGGGTATGCGACACCAGCGCTGCAGCGGCCAGACCCAGCCCGACCTTTTCCTGCTTGAACAGTACCGCTGCCTCGCGCGGAATCAGGGCGGTATCCAGATTGGCCTGTGCGAACGACGCACTGGTGGTGACGTGGCGCAGAAACTGCACGTTGGTCGCCAGTCCGACGATATGGGTCTGCGCCAGAGCAGCGTCCAGTCGGGCCAGTGCTTCCGCACGTGTCGCGCCGTGCACGATCAGCTTGGCCACCATGGAGTCGTAATACGGGCTGATGGTGTCGCCCTCGCGCACACCGGCATCCACGCGCACGCCGTTGTCGGCACGCTCGAACGTGGTGCAGGCGGGCAGGCCATACACATGCAGTGTGCCGGTGGCGGGCAGGAAGTTGTTGTCGGGATTCTCGGCACAGATGCGCGCCTCGATGGCGTGGCCGTGGATCTTGAGCTGGTCCTGCATCAGAGGCAAGGGCTCACCCGACGCCACACGCAGTTGCCACTCCACCAAGTCCTGCCCGGTGATGGCTTCGGTGACCGGGTGCTCCACCTGCAAGCGCGTGTTCATCTCCATGAAAAAGAAGTTCATGGAGCCATCGGGGCGCTGCTCGACAATGAACTCGACGGTGCCTGCACCCACGTAGTTCACTGCGCGGGCGGCAGCCACCGCAGCCAGCCCCATCTGGGCCCGCATCTCCGGCGTCATGCCGGGTGCGGGGGCTTCTTCCAGCACTTTCTGGTGGCGGCGCTGCACCGAGCAGTCGCGCTCGAACAGGTACACATAGTTGCCCTGCGTGTCGCCAAACACCTGGATTTCAATATGGCGTGGGCGCTGCACGTATTTTTCGATCAGCACCGCGTCGTCGCCAAAGCTATTGATGGCTTCGCGCTTGCACGAGGCCAGCGCAGCGGCAAAGTCCTCGGACTTGTCGACCGCACGCATGCCCTTGCCGCCGCCGCCGGCGCTGGCCTTGATCAGGACGGGGTAGCCAATACGGTCGGCCTCAGCCTGCAACAATGCCGGGTCCTGGTTGGCACCGTGGTAGCCGGGCACCAGCGGCACGCCAGCTTTTTCCATCAGCTGCTTGGACTCTGCCTTGAGGCCCATGTCCTTGATGGCCGATGGAGGGGGGCCGATGAACACCAGGCCGGCGTTGGCACACGCCTGGGCGAACTCTTCGTTTTCACTGAGGAATCCGTAGCCGGGGTGGATGGCCTGTGCACCTGTTTCCAGCGCGGCCGCGATGATTTTTTCCCAACGCAGGTAACTGTCCTTGGGGGAGCTGCCACCGATGTACACGGCCTCGTCGCAGGCGGCAACGTGCTTGGACGTGGCATCGGCATCGGAATACACGGCCACCGTCTTGATGGCCAGGCGCGCGGCCGTCGCAGCCACGCGGCAGGCGATTTCGCCACGGTTGGCGATAAGGATCTTGTTAAACATGGGGAGGTTCTCCGGGGGAATTCTTGGAAAAGCGGAATGCGGGCA
>CAUJJV010000259.1 GCA_963205375.1 Pseudomonadota bacterium | reverse complement strand
CCCTCAGGGGCGGCTGCGCCTGTACGTGAAGCACGGAGAGAAGCCGGAGGTGATCGTCGGTGATCTGCGCAAGCTGCTGGCGGGCAAATAGCTTCCCGGCGCGCTGAAAAACAAAAGGGCAACCCGCGGGTTGCCCTTTTTGCCGGCAGGGTGGCGCTCAGGCCAGCGCGGCCAGCTGGGTGCGCATCTTCTGCATGGCCTTGGCCTCGATCTGGCGGATGCGCTCGGCGGATACGCCGTACTCGGCGGCCAGCTCATGCAGGGTGGCGGCATCACCCTCGGTCAGCCAGCGGCGCCGCACGATGCTGGCGCTGCGTTCGTCGAGGGTCGCCAGGGCGTGGTGGAGGCCTTCGTCCTGCAGGCGGGCAGCCTGACGGCGGGCCAGCACGTCGGACGGTTCGGCGTGGGGGTCGGCCAGGTAGGCGATGGGGGCGAAGCGCTCCTCGTCATCGTCGCTGCCACCTTCCAGGGCCATCTCCTGCCCGGACAGGCGGGTTTCCATTTCGCGGACTTCTTCAGGCTTGACGCCGAGCTGCTGGGCCACCGCCAGCACTTCCTCGCCCTGCAGGGTGCTGCTGCTGCTCTTCATGCTGCGCAGGTTGAAGAACAGCTTGCGCTGGGCCTTGGTCGTCGCGACCTTGACCATGCGCCAGTTCTTCAGGATGTATTCGTGGATTTCGGCCTTGATCCAGTGCAGGGCGTAGCTCACCAGACGCACGCCCTGGTCGGGGTCGAAGCGCTTGACGGCCTTCATCAGACCCACATTGCCTTCCTGGATCAGGTCGCCGTGGGGCAGGCCATAGCCCAGGTACTGGCGCGATACCGACACCACCAGACGCAAGTGAGAGAGCACTAACTTACTGGCAGCCTCAAGATCGTTCTCGTTTTTGAGTTTGCGCGCGTATTCCTGCTCTTCCTCGAGGGTGAGCATGGGCAGGCGGTTGGCCGCCGTGATGTACGCATCCAGATTGCCCAGTGGCGGGACCAGCGACCATGGATTTGCCACGGCCAGAGCAGCGGGTGCGTTACCAATGTGTGCAGTCATACCAGAACTCCTTGTGTTCATAGCTTTTATATTAGCACTCTCTTGGAGTGAGTGCTAAGCCATAAGTTCAATCCTTACGGCTGTTATGGGCTTGGGGGAGTTGCCCCAGTCTGCCGGACTCAGGCGCTAAGGTAGCGCACACCGGTCAGGTCCTCCGACACAGCCCAAAGCTTCGCGGCGGTCGCGGTATCGCGTGACCGGCGATTGGAGCCGACCTTGATGGGGTGTCCACGCATTTCGCCCATGGCGTGGGGGCCGCAGTAGTCTCCGCCCTGGATGTCGGTGCCCAGCGCGGCGTAGAGCGAAGGTTGCGCGCCACCTTCTGCGGACTGAAAGACCAGGGAGGTTAGGGGTGCGAACACTTGGACCACTTTGGGCAGGTGCTGAAACAGGTTGGTTGCCGATACCCCCGGGTGGGCAGCCACCGACAGGGTATCGTGGCCGGCCTGGCTGAGCCGGCGCTGCAGTTCATAGGCAAACATCAGGCAGGCCAGCTTGCTCTGTCCATACGCCAGGCGTTTGTCGTAGCCCTTCTTGAACTGCAGGTCGTCAAACTGGATAGGGCTCCACTTGTGGGCCAGGCTGCTCAGGCTGACGACGCGTGCGCCAAGCGTGGCCGTGAGCAGCGGCAACAGCAGGCCGGTCAGGGCAAAGTGCCCCAGGTAGTTGGCTGCCAGCTGGCTCTCAAAACCGTCTTCACTGAGTGAATACGGCGGCATCATGATGCCGGCGTTGTTGATCAGCAGATCAAGCCGCTGGTGGCGTTGGAGAAAGGTTTGGGCAAAGTGGCGTACCGAGCGCAGGCTGCTGAGGTCCAGCGCCATGCATTCGACTGACGCCTTGGGATGCTGGGCCAGTATCTGGGCTTTGGCGGCTTCGGCCTTGGCCGGGTTTCTGCAGGCCAGAACCACCGCGCAGCCAGCACCAGCCAGGGCTTTGGCGGTTTCCAGCCCGAGGCCGATGTTGGCACCAGTGACCACCGCCAGACGCCCCGCCTGGGGCGGGGCCTGGTCGATGGTCCAGGGCTTTAGGCCCACTGCACCACGCCCTTGGTGGTGTACCAGATTTCCACCTTGGGCTCGACGGCGCTTTCGATGCGGTTGCGCTTGATCTTCATGGTGGGGGTGAGGCAACCGTTCTCGATGGACCAGGGCTCAGGCGCAATCACCAGCATGCGCAACTGTTCGTAGTCGGCCAGGTCGGCATTGATCTGCTTGAGTAAAGTGCTGAGTTCCTGCTCTACTTCCTTGCGGAAAGCCGGATCGTTCTGCTTGGGGCGAATGTCTTCACCCAGCACCACCATGGCGTAGGCGGACGGTTGGCCGACACCCGAGACCATGCTCATTTCGATGAAGGGGTGGGAATTGAGCAGGTTCTCAATCGGTGCAGGCGCCACATACTTACCTTTGGCGGTCTTGAAGAGTTCCTTGACCCGTCCTGTGAGCTTGAGAATGCCGCGGGCATTGAGTTCACCCTTGTCGCCGGTGCGGAAGAAGCCGTCTTCAGTGAAGACTTCTGCATCCAGATCCGGGCGCTTGTAGTAGCCCACCAGCTTGCCCGGGGACTTGATGAGAATTTCACCGTCGTCACTCAGACGTACTTCCACCCCGGGATTGGCCACACCGACGCATCCTGGTGCATTGAATGCATCGGTCGAGCTGAAGGAGTACGCAAAGTCTTCGGTCATGGCGTAGCCTTCCAGCAGGTTCAGGCCGAGCTTGCGATACCAGGCCACCAGTTCTGCGGGAATCGGTGCCGAGCCGCTGCCAGCCATGAGCACCTGGTCGAGCCCCAGCCCCTTCAATACCTTCTTTGCCACGATGCGTCCCAAAATCGGAATGCCAAGCAGGCGGTTGAGCTTTTTGGGCGGCATCTTGGAGAACACGCCATGCTGGAACTTCAGCCACAGACGTGGGACCGAGATGAACACATTGGGTCGCGCGCGGTTCAGGTCGGCCAGGAAGGTTTCCAGTGTTTCGGCAAAGTAGATGTGGCTGCGGCCGTAGACGAACGACGCACATTCCACCCAGGCGCGCTCGAAGATGTGCGCCAGCGGCAGGTAGGACAGCACCCGGATGTCAATGTCTCCGCCTGCGTTGTCCTTGAGGCAGCCAACGATGCCTTCAGAGGCTGCGGTGGCACGCTCGAAGCTGTGCATGACACCCTTGGGCTGGCCTGTGGAGCCAGAGGTGTACATCAGGATGCAGATGTCGGTCGGTGCGCGCTGGATGTGGCCCGTCAATGGCTTGGTACGTGCGATGACCTTGTCCCAGGTGTCGAAATCGTTCTTGGGGGCCAGGGGGAAGGCAATGCAGGGCAGACCAGCAGGTACGCCGGGCTTTTGCTGTTCCCAAGTGTCGAGTTTGCCCACAAACAGCAGGCTTGCGCCGCTGTGCTCCAGCACATAGCGCACGGTGTCGGCGGTTTCCGTCGGGAAGATCGCCACGGTGGTGCCACCCGCCAGCCAGATGGCCAGTTCGGCCATGACAAAGTGGGCGCAGTTCTTGGACAGGATGGCGATGCGGAAACCCGGTTCGAAATTCTGTGCCTTGAGGTGGGCAGCCATGCGGCGGGCCTGCTCCATGGCCTGGCCCCAGGTGTAGTCCACGGTCTGGCCACCGCCAACGGGCTGGGTCAGGTAGACCTGTCCTGCGCGGGACGCTTCATGTTCCTGGATGTAGTCGAGAATGAGTTTTTTTGCGGCCATTGCCGTGTCTCCTGTTTTGAATTACCGCATTGTGACGGAAAAAAAGGAATTTATCAGCTAATAACCGCACGTTAGAGCGGGATGTCGCCTAGGCGGCTTAAGATGGCTGCATTCAACCCAGTGGAAACCCTCTCTTGACTTCTCCTGTTTTTTTACCGCTGCGCCGTGCTGATTTGTTGCTGGCACTGGTGGTCATCTTTGCCTGGGGCGTGAATTTTGCGGTCATCAAGGTGGGCGTGGCCGATGTGCCGCCCCTGTTGCTGGGGGCTCTGCGGTTCCTGCTGGCGGCCTTTCCGGCCGTGTTGTTATTGCGCCCGCCCAAGGTGCCGCTGCGTCTTTACCTGTTGTACGGCATGACCATTTCCGTGGGGCAGTTCGCACTGTTGTTTTCAGCCATCCATGTGGGCATGCCGACCGGCCTGGCGTCGCTGGTGCTGCAGTCGCAGTCGTTCTTCACCATGCTGTTTGCCGCCTGGTGGCTCAAGGAGCACTGGCGTGCCAATCAGCTGGCGGGGCTCATGCTGGCTGCAGTGGGGCTGGTATTGATTGGCAGCGCCCACGGTCTGTCCATGCCCCTGGCCGGATTTCTGCTCACTGTTGCGGCGGCCGTGATGTGGGCTTGCGGCAACATCGTGACCCGCGCAGTCGGTGCCTATGGCCCGATGAACCAGCTGGCGTTTGTGGTGTGGGCCAGCCTGGTGCCGCCCTTGCCATTTCTGTTGCTCTCGGCCTGGCTGGAAGGACCCGATGCCATGCAGACAGCGCTACACCACTTTGGCTGGCAGGCGTTTGCCTCGGTGGCCTACCTGGCCTGGGTGGCAACCCTGTTTGGCTATGGCGTGTGGACGCGCCTGCTTTCGCGCTATCCCGCCAACCGGGTGGCCCCGTTCACGTTGCTGGTGCCGCTGGTGGGGTTGACGACGGGGTGGGTCGTCTTTGGTGAGGCGCTTCAACCCATCCACTTTGCTGGTGGTGGCCTGCTGATGGCGGGTTTGCTGCTCAATCTGTTTGGGCATCGGCTGTTTGTGCGCTGGGGGCTGTCGAAATGAACCCGGACGCAAAGACACTCTGGCGGGCACCGCAATGGGCGTTTGCCATTTTGCTGGCCCTGCTGGGCATGTTGGGGCCGTTTTCTATCGATACGTATTTGCCCGCATTTGCCGACATTGAGAAGTCATTGGGCGCGTCTGCCGTGCAGTTGCAGCAGACCCTGTCGGCGTACCTGTTTGGTTTTGCCTTCATGAGCCTGTTCCATGGTGCCATCTCTGACAGCTTTGGCCGTCGGCCCGTGGTGCTCTGGGGGGTGGCGGCTTTTACGGTGGCCTCGGTGGGGTGTGCACTGTCGCAAAGCATTGGGCAACTGATTTTTTTCCGCGCGGTGCAGGGCTTGTCGACCGGGGCGGGTATCGTGGTGTCGCGCGCCATCATCCGCGACATGTTCCCGCCCTCGCAGGCGCAGAAGGTGATGAGCCAGGTGACCATCTTTTTTGGTGTGGCTCCGGCCATTGCGCCCATGGTGGGCGGGTGGCTGCTGATCCATGCCAGCTGGCATGCGATTTTCTGGTTCCTCAGCGGCGTCGGCGTGGTGCTGTGGGTGGCGATCTACCGGTTGCTGCCCGAGACGCTGCATGTGGACCAGCGCCAGCACTTTCATCCCACGCCACTGATGGCGGGCTATTGGCAACTGGGATCAGACCCGCGCTTTCTGCTGCTGGCGCTGGCCAGTGGCATTCCGTTCAACGGCATGTTCCTGTATGTATTGAGTGCGCCGGTGTACCTGGGCGAAATTCTGGGCATGGCACCCCAGCAGTTTTTCTGGTTTTTCATCCTCAACATCGCCGGCATCATGGGGGGGGCGGTCGTCAGCGGGCGCATGGCCGGCAAACTCCCACCCAAGCGGCAGATCCGCATTGGCTTTCTCATCATGCTGGTGATCGGAGTCATCAATCTGGTGGCCAATGCGCTGTTCACCCCGCATGTGAGCTGGGCCATGGTTCCGTTGGCGATTTTTTCATTTGGCTGGGCACTGATGGTGCCAGTGGTCACGCTGCTGGTGCTGGACCTGCATCCCGAGCGCCGGGGCATGGCGTCGAGTCTGCAGATGTTCATCGGCTCCACCACCAACGGCATCGTGGCCGGGGTGATCTCACCACTGGTGATGCATTCGGCCATCTGGCTGGCGACAGCATCACTGCTGATGATGGGCCTGGGTCTGGGGTCGTGGATCTACATTCGCTACCGCTGGCCAGAGATTGGCCAGAAGATCGTGCACGTCTGAAAGAAATCAGAAGGCGTAGAGCGGGCCGGTCCCAAGTGATGTGGTGGTGTTCTCCATGCCAATGAACACGCGCCGTCCGTAGAAGAAGGGCAGGCCCCAGTCGAAGGTGGTGCTGTCGCCCATGGGGCCGGTCAA
>CAUJJV010000258.1 GCA_963205375.1 Pseudomonadota bacterium | reverse complement strand
GCGCAGCACCCGGTGCGACGGGGAAAAGCGGTTCTGGGTGATGTGGGTTTCGCCCAGGAAAAAATGCGAGGAAATGGTAGCGCCATCGCTGACATCGGTCGCCGCATCACGCGACGTGACAGGCACGATGCTCTCGCTGTTAGTGCGTACATGCAGTCCCAACACCGGGGAGAGCTTGGGCAGCGTGCGATAGCGGTCTTTGCAGGCCATCAGCAACTCCAGCGTTCCCACCACACCGGCAGACACAATGACTTTGCGTGCCGTCAGCACTTCGTTGACAACGCTCTTGTCCCAGGGGTGCACCAGCACCACGCGGTAGCCACCACTAGCACCTGACAACGGCTCCAGGCGTTCTACCTTGCGCTCAGCCCGAATCTGTGCCCCCAGGCCCTGCGCCAGATGCAGGTAGTTTTTATCCAGCGAATTCTTGGCACCATGGGCACAACCGGTGGCGCATTTGGAGCAGTGAATACACCCCTTACGGCTGGGGCCCGCACCGTTGAAAAATGGATCGGGATTCTCCGTCGTGCCCGGACCGAAATAGATGGCCTGCGTCACCGGCCCATAGCTGTCCCTGGCGTTCAGCCGGGTGGCCGTTTCCCGCAGCCACTGGTCCTGCAAAGACTGGTGGGGGTTGGCCACCAAGCCCAGCATACGGCTGGCCGTCTGGTAGTGGGGCGCCAATTCGGCACGCCAGTCGCGCTGAGGCAAACGCTTCCAGGCGGGGTCCTTGTAGAAACCCTGTTTGGGCTCCAGCATCACTGCGGCCCACACCACGCTGCCGCCACCTACGGCAATACCGCGCACCAGGCTGATATGCCGGTAGACCTCCTGCGCAAAGAAGCCTTTGCGCAAACCCAGCGCGGGCATGCGCAGCAAGTGTTTGGCATCCGACGCCGCAGCGTCCATGTCGGCGGGCGTGATATGCCGCCCCTGTTCCACCACCAGGACCCGGTATCCCTTCTCTGCCATGCGCAAGGCGCTGACGGATCCACCGAATCCGCTCCCCACCACGATGACGTCCCAATCGAACTTCTGCTGGGGGGCGGTTGCTGCCATGGCTCAGTCCTGGTTCAACTGTGCAGACCGAGCAAAGCCCGGGCTTCCTGCGGGCTGGCGATCGAACGCCCTGCCCTGGCGGCGCAGGCGGCCAGTTCGGTGATGAGTTCCCCATTGCCCTTGGCGCGCTCGCCATTGGGCAGATAGAACGTGTCTTCGAGACCGGTGCGCAACATGCCGCCCAGATCGGCAGTCTTCTGGTGCACGGGCCAGATTTCCTGGCGGCCAATCAGCGTGGCTTGCCACACGCTGTTGGGCACCATCCACTGCGGCAACAGTGCCAGCAGGTCAGCATCGCATGGCATGCCCGAAGCCACGCCCATCACCAGGTTGTATTCGGGGCGGCCCATCTCGGGCTTGAGCATGCCGTTCTTCACGAACATGCCCACGGCGCGCACGATGCCCACATCGAAGCACTCAAACTCGGGGTGGGTACCGCACTCGGCCATCACGTCCAGAAACTGCTGCACCTTGGACACGGGATTGTCGAACACCATGGGCGGCCAGGCCCAGTTGCCGTCTTCCTTGATCTTCAGGTAATTCAGGCTACCGGCATTGCAGGCGGCAATCTCGGGCTTGACGCGGCGGATGCAGGCCAGGGGGCCAGAAACGTCCTTGCCCACCACACCGGTGGTCAGGTTGATGATGACGCCGGGGCAGGCAGCACGAATCGCGTCCACCACCGAAGCCATCACTTCCGGGTCCCACGAGGGCATGTGGCCCATGCCTTCTTCCTGGTTGCGCACATGCACATGCATGATGGACGCGCCAGCGTTGAATGCATCGCGCGCCTCGGCCGCCATTTGGGCCGGGGTCACCGGCACGGGGTGCTGCTTGGGATTGGTCAGCACGCCGGTCAGCGCGCAGGTCAGAATTGCTTTTTCCATCATGCTTCCTTTTGGGTTGATTCCAGTTCGAGCTCGACCAGCAAAGCTCCTGATTCCACCTGGTCACCTACCTTGGCATGGACTGCCTTGACTGTGCCCGCGCTCTCGGCACACAGCCACATTTCCATCTTCATGGCTTCCACGCACACCAGTTGCTGGCCGTTTTCCACGGTTGCACCGGGAGCCACCAGCACCTGGGTCACCTTGCCGGCCACGGGAGAGCGTGCCTTGCTGGCGTCCTTGAGCGCATCGGCATTGGGGAAGGCCGACACTTCCGTGAACACATAGTTCTGTCCCGCCCAGGCCAGGTGCACATCGGAGCCGGCGATCACCGCAATCGCGGTTTGTGCCACGCCACCGAGTTCAAAGCGCAATACACCCTGGTCGAATGCCACCACACGGGCTTGTACCGTGGTGTCTTCCAGCGTGACAGCCACGCCACCGGCACGGTCGGGTCGCACCCGCACAGCGCGCGTGGTATCGGCGTATTGCAGCTTGAAGCCGTACGCCGCCACACTGTCTGCGCGCCAGCTGTTGCCCTGCTGCATGGCAATAGCCACTGCCGCAACACGCCACGCGTCATCGCTGATCGTTGGAGCCTGCAGCAGCGATTCGCCCTGGTCCAGCCACTGGTCAATCAAGGTAGTGGTCATCTCGGCTTTGCGGAAAGCCGGATGGTCCACCAGATCGCTCAGGAAACGGCCATTGTTCTTCAGACCCAGCAGCGGCACATTGGCCAGCGCTGCGCGCAGGCGGCGGATGGCATCATCGCGGTCACGGCCATGGACAATGATCTTGGCCACCATCGGGTCATAGAACGGAGACACCACACTGCCCTGGCGGATGCCGTCGTCGATGCGCACACCAGCGTGCAAGGCACGCTCAGGCTGCCACCACACGATTTTTCCGGTCTGCGGCGCAAAGGCGGTGTACGGATCTTCCACATACAGACGCGCCTCAATGGCGTGGCCGGTCAATGTGATGTCTTCCTGTTGGGCTGGCAGTGGGTCGCCCGCAGCCACCTGCAACTGCCACTCCACCAGGTCATAGCCGGTGATGCATTCGGTGACCGGGTGCTCGACCTGCAGACGGGTGTTCATCTCCAGGAAATAGTGGTTGAGCTTGTCATCCACAATGAATTCCACGGTACCGGCGCCGCGGTAACCCACGGCCAGCGCCGCTGCCACAGCGTCCTTGCCCATGGCTGCGCGCATGGCGGGGGACACCACCGGGGACGGCGCTTCTTCAATGACTTTCTGGCGACGGCGCTGGGCCGTGCAATCGCGTTCGCCCAGGTACACGGCGTTGCCGTGCGCATCGGCAAACACCTGGATTTCGATGTGGCGGCCGTTGTCGATCAGGCGCTCCAACATCAGCGTGCCGTCGCCAAAGGCGCTGGTCGCTTCGCGGCGCGCACCGTCAATGCCCTGCTGCAATTCATTGAAGTGGCGCACCAGGCGCATACCGCGCCCACCGCCACCAGCTACTGCTTTGACGAGCAATGGGAAACCCAGCTTCTCGGCCTCCGCGATCAATCCCGCATCACTTTGGTCCGCGCCCAGGTAGCCGGGCGCACACGGCACCCCGGCGTCGAGCATGCGGCGCTTGGCCAGCGCCTTGTCGCCCATGGCTTCAATCGCGCTGGGAGGTGGCCCAATGAAGACCACATTGGCGTCCACGCAAGCCTGCGCAAAGGCCGCGTTTTCGCTCAGAAAACCATAGCCGGGGTGCAGCGCGTCGGCGCCGGTCTTGCGCGCGGCATCGAGCAACGCGTCGAACTTGAGGTACGACTCGGCCGCAGGCGATCCGCCAATGTGCACGGCCTCGTCGGCCAGCTGCACGTGCGGCGCGTCGCGGTCGGCGTCACTGTAGACGGCTACGGTTTGGTAGCCCAGGTTTCTTGCAGTGCGAATCACCCGGCAGGCGATCTCACCACGGTTGGCAATCAGGATTTTGGAGAATGTCATTGCAACGCCCAGTTTGGTTTGCGTTTTTGGATGAATGCGGTCGTGCCTTCCAGACCTTCAGGGCCCTGAACGGCACGCGAAAAAATGGCTGCCGCTTCCGCCACCATGTCCTGGGGCGCGGCAAACCGGGCCCGGGCCATCAGTGCCTTGGTGGCAGCCAGGGCGCCAGGAGCGCAGGCCAGGATGTCGGTCAACACCCGGTCGAGTTCCGCCTGCAGGCCGTCGGTCGATGTCACGGCGTGCACCAGGCCCAAGCCCAGCGCAGCGTGCGCGTCAAGCCGGCCGCCAGTCACTGCCAGGCGACGCGCCTGGGAATACCCCAGACGCTCCACCAGGAAGGGGCCGATCTGCGCTGGCACCACACCCAGCGAGGTCTCCGGCAGACGGAAGTTGGCAGTGTCACTGGCTATGGCCACATCGGACACACAGGCCAGGCCAAAGCCGCCGCCCATGACCGTACCTTCCAGCACGGTCACCACGGCCAGCGGTGTGCGGGAGTAGTCCACACACAACTGGCCGAACTCGGCGTTGACCTCGGCAATCGGGTCCTGCGCAGCGTCGGTGTTCTGCATGGCACGCATACGAGCCCCGGCCATGTCCTTGAGGTCACCACCGGCACAGAAATGGCCGCCGGCACCGCGCACCACCACCACGCGCACTGCGCCATCCTTGCCAGCCGAGGCTTCCGCTGCAGCCAGTGCCTGGCGCAACTCGCCCACCATCTTGAGCGACATGGCATTGCGCGCCTCGGGACGGTTCAGCGTGATTTGAAGCACAGCCCCCGTCTGCTCTGCGCGGATTGCTTCGAAATTCATAGCACTGCAATCCACGGTCAAGCCTTGCCGGGCAAGGTACCTTCGTACTTGCAGATGATGCCCAGCATGATTTCGTCGGCGCCACCGCCGATGGAGATCAGGCGGCCGTCACGGAACGACTGGGAAATGGGGTTGTCGGCCGTGAAGCCCATACCACCCCAGTACTGCAGGCAGCTGTCGGCCACTTCGCGCGACAGGCGTCCGGCCTTGAGCTTGGCCATGGAAGCCAGGCGGGTCACATCCTTGCCGCTCACATAGGATTCCACGGCAGCGTAGGTCAATGCGCGCAGGGCTTCCACTTCGGTACGCAGCTCGGCCAGGCGGAAATGCACCACCTGGTTGTTCAGGATGGGCTGGCCAAAGGTCTTGCGCTGGCGGGTGTAGTCAATGGTCTGGTCGATCAGGCGGTCCAGCGAACGCAGGGCACCGGCGGCACCGTACAGGCGCTCTTCCTGGAACTGCAGCATCTGCAGCATGAAGCCCATGCCTTCCTGGCCGATCAGGTTTTTCTGGGGCACGCGCACGTTGTCGAAGAACAGCTGGGCGGTGTCGCTGGAGTGCATGCCGATCTTCTCGATCTTCTGGCGCGTGATGCCAGCGGCATCCATGGGCACCATGATGAGCGACTTGTTCTTGTGCACTGGGCCTTCGCTGGTGTTGGCCAGCAGGCAGCACCAGTCAGCCTGCATGCCGTTGGTGATCCACATCTTGGAGCCGTTGATGACATAGTCGCCGCCATCCTTGGTGGCGGTGGTCTTGAGTGCAGCCACATCGGAGCCGCCACCGACCTCGCTCACGCCCACGCAGCCCACCATGTCACCGGCAATCGCCGGTGCCAGGAACTGGTGGCGCAGTTCATCCGAACCAAAGCGCGCCAGGGCGGGCGTACACATGTCGGTCTGTACGCCAATCGCCATGGGCACGCCGCCGGCATTGCATTCACCCAGGGCTTCGGCCACCACCATGGAGTAGCTGAAGTCCAGACCCAGGCCACCGAATTCGGTGGGGTACTTGACGCCCAGCAGGCCCAGGTCGCCCATCTTCTTGAAGACTTCGTGCGCGGGGAACATGCCGGCCTTTTCCCACTCGGGCAGGTGCGGGTTGATTTCGTTGGCAACAAACTTGCGGACGGTGTCGGCGATCTGTTCGTGTTCAGGTGTGAATTTCATGGTGGGTACTCTTGGAGTTGAAAGGGTTACGAATCAGGGTGGCTTACATGCGGGCCACACCAAAGGTGTTGGGGCGCAGGGTGCGCTGCTCGGCTTCCAGCGCCAGGGCCAGGCACAGGCCCAGAATGCGGCGGGTATCGCGCGGGTCGATGATGCCGTCGTCCCACAGGCGGGCCGTACCGAACAGGACAGCGGATTCCTTGTCCAGGCGCAGACGCAGTCCGTCGGACATGGCTTTGAGCGCCTCGTCGTTGGCTTCCATGCCCATGCGCTCGATCTTGGCGCGGTTCACGATGTCCATCACCTTCGCGGCTTGCGCTCCGCCCATCACGGCAGTGCGGGCGGTAGGCCAGGAGAAGATGAAACGCGGATCGAAGCCGCGACCGCACATGCCGTAGTTGCCCGCGCCGTAGGAGCCGCCAATCACCACGGTGAATTTGGGTACGCGCGCATTGGCCACGGCCTGGATCATCTTGGAGCCATGCTTGATGGCGCCGCCGCGCTCGGCCGCCGAACCCACCATGTAGCCGGTGGTGTTCTGCAGGAACACCAGGGGCGTGCCGCTCTGGTCGCACAGCTGGATGAACTGGGCGGCTTTGGTCGAACCCGTGGGCTGGATGGGGCCGTTGTTGCCCAGAATGCCGACCAACTGCCCCTGGATGCGGGCGTGACCACACATCATTTCGGGCGCGTAGGAAGCCTTGAACTCCAGAAAGTCCGAGCCATCCACCAGACGGGCAATCACTTCGCGCACGTCGTAGGGCTCGCGCTCATCGGCGGGGACGATGCCCATCAACTCCTGCTCATCAAACAGCGGCTCGGCGAACGGCGCCGCTTCTGGCGCGGCATCCCACTTGAGCTTGTCCATGACCTCGCGGGCCATGGCAATGGCATGGGCATCGTCTTCGGTCAGGTATTCGCCCAGGCCGGTGACCTGTGCGTGCGTCTCGGCTCCACCGAGCTCGTCGTCGGTGCAATCCTCACCAATCGCGGCCTTCACCAGCGGGGGGCCCGCCAGGTAGATGCTGGAGCGGCCGCGCACCAGAATCACATAGTCCGACAGGCCAGGCAGGTAAGCGCCACCCGCGGTGCTGGAACCATGCACCACAGAAATCTGCGGAATGCCCATGGCCGAGATACGCGCCTGGTTGGCAAAGCTGCGACCTCCTTCAATGAAGATCTCGCTCTGGTACATCAGGTTGGCACCACCGCTTTCCACCAGGGAAATGATGGGCAGCTTGTTTTCCTGGGCAATCTGCTGACCGCGCAAGCCTTTTTTCAGGCCCATGGGGGCGACGGTGCCGCCCTTGACTGCGCTGTCATTCACCGAGATCAGGCAGCGTTTGCCGGAAACCACCCCGATACCGACGATGGAGCCACCGCCCAGCACGGCCTTTTTGCCGTCGTCGTCGTGCATGTACAGACCGGCCAGACGACTGATCTCCAGGAACGGCGTGCCACGGTCGAGCAAGCGGGCGACGCGCTCGCGGGGCAGCAGCTGCTTGCGCTTTTCGAACTTGTCGCGCTTGGATTCGGATTCAGCGATGACCAGGCCTTCGAGGCGCTGGACTTCAGCCAGGAGATCGGCCATGCGCTTGGCATTGGCCGCAAACGCGTCAGAGCGTGCG
>CAUJJV010000257.1 GCA_963205375.1 Pseudomonadota bacterium | reverse complement strand
CGCCGCGGCGGGCGGCAGGCTGCAATTGTCCCGCATCTTGCATATCATGGTGGGTTTCCCTTTACCGGCCACCATTTTGAACTCTGATCCCGACGGCAAACTCCTGGAATCCTCCCTGGAAGGCAAATACCTTGCCCGGGCACTGCAGCAGCAAACCATCAGCATCCGGGGTGCGCGCACGCACAACCTGAAGAACATCGACATCGACATCCCGCGCAACCAGCTGGTGGTGATCACCGGCTTGAGTGGCTCCGGCAAGTCCAGTCTGGCGTTCGACACGCTCTATGCCGAAGGCCAGCGCCGCTACGTGGAAAGCCTGTCCACCTACGCCCGCCAGTTCCTGCAGCTGATGGACAAGCCCGACGTGGACATGATCGAAGGCCTGTCGCCCGCCATCTCCATCGAACAGAAGGCCACCAGCCACAACCCGCGCTCTACCGTGGGCACCGTGACCGAGATCCACGACTACCTGCGCCTGCTGTTCGCCCGCGCCGGCACGCCCTACTGCCCCGACCACAACCTGCCCCTGCAAAGCCAGACCGTCAGCCAGATGGTCGATGCCGTGCTGGCCCTGCCCGAAGACACGCGCCTGATGATCCTGGCGCCGCTGGCACGCGAGAAGAAGGGCGAGTTTCTGGAGGTGTTCGCCGAGATGCTGGCCCAGGGGTATGTGCGCTTTCGGGTCAACGGCGTGATCTGCGAATATGACGCCCTGCCGAGCTTGAAGAAAACCGAGAAGCACGACATCGACGTCGTCATCGACCGGGTCAAGGTGCGCCCGGACCTGCAGCAGCGCCTGGCCGAGAGCTTTGAGGCTGCCCTGCGCCTGGCCAATGGCCGTGCCATCGCCGTGGAGATGGAGACCGCAGAAAGCTCTGAAAATGATAGCGGAAAACCTAGCAATGACGTGGGCTACAGGCCAAAAGAGCACCTATTCAATGCGAAGTTTGCCTGCCCGGTGTGCAACCACTCTATTCAGGAGTTGGAGCCGCGTCTGTTCTCGTTCAACTCGCCGGTGGGTGCCTGCCCGGCCTGCGACGGCCTGGGCCAGCAAGATTTTTTTGACCCGGCGCGCGTGGTGGCGTTTCCGTCCCTGAGCCTGGCCAGTGGCGCGATCAAGGGCTGGGACCGGCGCAACGGCTACTACTTCAGCATGCTGGAGAGCTTGGGTGATCCGAGCCTTCAATGCCTCGACCGATTCCGGCATGGCTTCCGGTGACTCCGCTGCGGGCGTGCGCTTCTTGCTCTCGCGCACGCGCTTGGCGGCCTGGCGCAGCAACTCTTTGCCGCCCTGGGCGGCGGGCGGTGCACTGTCCGGCTCCACCGCAGGCTCGGCCTTCAGGCGCCGTTCGTTCAGGATCTCGCGCTTGCGCAGCGCCAGCACACCGCGCTGGAAGTCGGACACACTGCGCCGGCCCAGGTGCTGGTCGATCATCCACAGGTGCACGTCGTCCATGGTCTTGAACAGCGTGCTTTGCAGGGTTTGAAATGGAATGCCGTGCTTCTGGCAAATGCCGTAGCGGTTGTGGCCGTCCACCAGCACATCGCCCCACAGCACCAGGGCATCGCGGCAACCTTCCGTTAACAGGCTGCGCTCCAGAGCGTCGTGCTCATCGGGGGTGAGGGGATCGATGTAGGCTTTGAGGTCTTCGTTGACGACGATGTGCATGACGGGGGGGCAGGGCAGGGAAAGGGCGTGATTGCAGGGGGACGGCCTAGCCGGCCCAGGCCCGTGTTGCCGTCAGCAGCGCGCTGACGATCAGAAGACCGCCCATGGTGCGTGCAATCAGGCTCTGGCGGGCGCGGATCAGGTCACGTGCCCGCACGGCCAGCGCGGCAACGGTGCCGTAGACCACGATTTGGGTGGCGGCCGTGATCATTCCCAGGGCCAGGACCTGCATCACCAGGGAGCGCCCGTTGCTGTGCAAGAAGGCTGGAAACAAGGCAAGCATGAAGGCGTAGGCTTTGGGGTTGAGCAGGCAGGTCGTCACAGCGCGCCAATAGACGGCGCCGCTGGACAGGGGTGTCTGCGTATTCTGCGCGGGGGTATCGTTGGCGCTGCGCCAGATGCTCCAGCCGATCCACAGCAAGTACAGCGTGCCCACCAGCAACATGGCGCGAGACAGTTGCGGGAACGCGAGCATCAACGCCGCCATGCCCGTGGCGCCAACGGCAACATGGATGGCCCCACCACTGACAATGCCCAGCACGGAGCTGACGGCGCCGCGGCGCCCGCCGGACAGGCTGCTGGCCATCACATAGGCCATGTCCATGCCGGGGAGCAGGATGACGGCCAGCACGGCCAGAAAGTAGAGCCAGAGATCGGGTGCCATGGTGCGAATCCATTCGTGCGGAAGTGAAGAAGGCCGCAGTCTAGGTGCCATATAGGACCGTATATGACCTATATCGGCGTACCATGCGTCCCATGGAAAAACCGCTGCAGCGCGTGCTGGCCGTGCTGGAACTCTTGCAATCGCACCCCGCGCTGAGTGGTGCGCAGATTGCCACCCTGGTGGGCGTGGAGCGCCGCACGGTGCGCCGCTACATCGTCGAGTTGGAACGCTTTGGTGTGCCCATCCGCACCGAGCGCGGCCGCGACGGCCACTACGCGCTGATGCCTGGCTTCAAGCTGCCACCACTCATGTTCAGCAACGACGAGTCGCTGGCGCTGTCGGTGGGGCTGCGCGTGGCCGGGGAGCTGGGGCTGGCCGACATGACGCCCGCCGTCGCCAGCGCGCAAGCCAAGTTGGAGCGGGTGATGCCGGCGTCGCTGCGTCGCAAGGTAGGCGATCTGCAGGGTGTGGTGGCGCTGGACCTGACGCGCCCGCAGGCCGCGAGTGATGCGGCTGTCTTTGCCGAGATCACCCGCTGCGCCAGTGCCGCACAGCGGGTGCACCTGGTGTACCGCGCGCTAGACGGCAGCACCACCGAGCGCGAACTGGACCCCTATGGCGTGGGCTACCTGTATGGCGCCTGGTACGTAGTGGGCCATTGCCACCTGCGCCAGGGACTGCGCTCCTTCCGCCTGGACCGTGTGCAGGCGGTGCAGGCGCTGCCCCAGTCATTTGGCAGGCCCACCGCGTTTGACGTGCTGGCGTATCTGCGCGAGTCCATCGCCCGGCTGGCGCGTGCACACGCGGTGGTGCTGCGCTTTCGGGCGGACCTGGCGGCCGTGCGGCGCGCCATTCCGGCCAGCATCGGTACGCTGACCGAGCAGCGGGGCGGCAGCATCCGGGTGGACGCGCAAATCGACGACCTGAGCGCCTTTGCCCGCGACCTGGCGCGGCTGAACCTGGTGTTCGACATCGTCAAACCCAAAGCACTGAAAGTGGCGCTGTCAGACCATTTGCGGCGCATGCTGGCCGCGCATGGTTGATCGATAGTCCATTCACACATAGCTTCAGCACGAACTTGCTTGGATGATGTGCGTGATGCACAATGGCATCATTTTTGATGAGGAGACTTTTCCATGCGTACTACAGTTACGATTGATGACGCCCTTTTTGAGAAGGCCCTGGAAGTGGCCGATCCCGATATGGACAAGGCAGATATTTTCCGAGAAGCCATCAAAACCTTTGTGCGTGTGCAAGCCGCGAAACGCCTTGCTGCGCTGGGTGGTTCCATGCCTGAGATTCGGGATGTGCCACGCCGCCGGGAAGAGCCGGTTTCGCCATGAATGTGCTCATCGATACCTCGGTGTGGATAGACCACTTCAGACACGGCAACGATGTGCTTGTTGACCTCATCGGGCAAGACCTCGCGCTAACGCACCCCATGGTCATCGGAGAAATCGCCTGCGGAACACCACCGGCACCACGCGCCCAGACGCTGAGCCACATGGGACTATTGCAGCCCTGCAATCAGGCGAGTTTGCGCGAGGTCTTGGCGTTTATCGAGCGTGAAAAGCTGTACGGACTGGGGTGCGGGTTGGTTGATATGACCCTGCTGGCATCCACACTGATCACGCCTGGTGCTGAGTTATGGACGCTTGATAAGCGACTGGCGGACCTGGCAGAGCGGTTTGAAATTGCGCATCGGCCGATGTTGCATTGAGGGATAACGCGGCGCAGCGTCATGCCACCACCGGCATGCTCAATCTCGACTACTCTCAAACCATAGGAATGCAGATTGACCACGTCCCCAACCCTTCTCATCGCACATGAAGGCAAATCCGGCTCTTTTATTAGGTGGCTGTACGAACTCGGGATGGGTGAACGGATAGGAAATTCACGGATAACGGATAGGAAATTCAACCCCATGAGGCCAAGTATGGCACGGGTTTTGGGCTTCCGAAGTCCCCTGGTCTGTTCAGTTTGAGTGATCGCAAATCGCCCAATGGCGAGCCCGCTGTGTGCATTTCCGTTTAGGCTTACTGCGCGCGTAGCCCGTCCCGCAGCGGGTCTAAATCGCTGTTTTTTGTCGCTCACCAATTGACGCTCTGGTCCACCTCATAGTCTGGCGCGGGTTGCGCCGCCATGTCCCAATCTGGCTCGCCGTCAGCACCCTCGCCCACCTGCGCGTCACAGTCATCCCACAAGGGCGGTCCACGTGCCGGGGCAATGTGTGGGGGCTCTGACTCCACCCCAATGTGGTTCAGGATGTGCCGTATATCGGCGCTGTGCGTGATGAACGCGATGATGCGCATCTGAGGGGCGGCATCAGCGTCGCCCTCGCCCGCCACCTCCTCAAACACTCCATCGACCACACAGACGTGGAAGTGCACATGAGCGTTCAGGCTGGAGCCGAATCGGTGGATGCCCACCCGCAAGCGGATACGTGTGGGCTGGATGCGCCAAAAACTCCTGAATTGATAGCTGTTTGCGCACATTCCACGAGGGCTGCGGCCCGATTTGACTCACAAACCCAAGCCCAACCAATTCCGCCCCACCGGGCAACCAGCGCCGCCAGGCATCTGTCACTATCATGGTGGGTTTCCCCAAACGCGGCTCAACACCTCTTTACTGCGGTTTCCACCTTGAATTCAACTCCCGATGGCACTCCGGTGCCCCATGACACACACGGCACTTACCTGGCGCGGGCGCTACAGCAGCAGACCATCAGCATCCGGGGTGCGCGCACGCACAACCTGAAAAACATCGACCTCGACATCCCCCGCAACCAGCTGGTGGTCATCACCGGGCTGTCGGGCTCTGGCAAATCCAGCCTGGCGTTTGACACGCTGTACGCCGAAGGCCAGCGCCGCTATGTGGAGAGCCTGTCCACCTACGCGCGCCAGTTCCTGCAACTGATGGACAAGCCCGATGTGGACGTGATCGAGGGCCTGTCGCCTGCCATCTCCATCGAACAAAAGGCCACCAGCCACAACCCGCGCTCCACGGTGGGCACGGTGACCGAGATCCACGACTACCTGCGCCTGCTGTTCGCCCGCGCCGGCACGCCCTACTGCCCGGACCACGACCTGCCCCTGCAAAGCCAGACGGTGAGCCAGATGGTGGACGCCGTGCTTGGGCTTCCGGCTGACACGCGGCTGATGATTCTGGCCCCCGTGGCGCGCGAGAAGAAAGGCGAGTTCCTGGACGTGTTCGCCGAAATGCAGGCCCAGGGCTATGTGCGCTTTCGCATCAATGGCAAGACCTTTGAGTTTGACGATCTGCCCGCCCTGAAGAAGACCGAGAAGCACGACATTGACGTGGTCATCGACCGCATCAAGGTGCGCCCCGACATGCAGCAACGCCTGGCCGAGAGCTTCGAAGCCGCCCTGCGATTGGCCAATGGGCGCGCCATTGCGCTGGAGATGGACGCCCCCAGTCACTCCGAAAACGATAGCGGGTTACGCAGCATTGACGAGGGCTGCAGCCCTAAAGAGCACTTATTTAACGCCAAGTTTGCCTGCCCCGTCTGCAGCCACTCGATTAGCGAGCTGGAGCCGCGCCTGTTCTCGTTCAACTCTCCGGTGGGCGCTTGCCCGGCCTGCGATGGCCTGGGCCAACAGGACTTTTTTGACCCGGCTCGCGTCGTGGCGTTTCCGTCCCTGAGCCTGTCCGGAGGTGCCATCAAGGGCTGGGACCGGCGCAATGGCTACTACTTCTCGATGCTGGAGAGCCTTGCCAAACACTACAAGTTTGACATTGACGCGCCGTTTGAATCCCTGCCCGAAGCCGTGCAGGCCGCCATCCTGCACGGCTCGGGCGACGAGGAGGTCAAGTTCAGCTACGTGATGGACTCGGGGGCCTCGCAGGGCAAGAAGCTCACCAAAAAGCATCCCTTCGAGGGCATCCTGCCCAATATGGCCCGCCGCTACCGCGAGACCGATTCGACATTGGTGCGTGAAGACCTGTCGCGCTACCGCAGCACGCAGCACTGCCAGGCCTGCAATGGCTCGCGCCTGCGGCTTGAAGCCCGCCACGTCAAGATTGGCGAGGGTGACCAGGCCCGTGCCATTTTTGAAATCAGCCGCGCTACGCTGCGCGAAAGTTTTGCCTATTTCCAGAGCTTGACCATGCACGGTGCCAAGGGTGACATTGCCGCCAAAGTGGTGCGGGAAATCGGTCTGCGCCTGAAATTCCTCAACGATGTGGGTTTGAACTACCTGAGTCTGGACCGCAGCGCCGAGACGCTCTCCGGCGGCGAATCGCAACGTATCCGCCTGGCCAGCCAGATCGGCTCCGGCCTGACCGGTGTGATGTACGTGCTGGACGAACCCAGCATCGGCCTGCACCAGCGCGACAACGACCGCCTGATCGACACGCTCAAACACCTGCGCGACATTGGCAACAGCGTGCTGGTGGTCGAACACGACGAAGACATGATGCGCGCGGCGGACCACATCATCGACATGGGGCTGGGTGCGGGCGTGCACGGCGGTCGCGTCATCGCCCAGGGCAACTTTGACGCCATCCAGTCCAACACCCAGTCCCTCACCGGCCAGTACCTGGCACACACGCTACAAATCGAAGTGCCCAAGCGCCGCACACCCTGGTTGCCCGTGGTGGCAGAGGCCAACCCCGTGGCCAAAGGTAGCGGCAAAGGCGCCCCCAGCAAGGCCGCGCTGGCCTGGGCCGAACGCCAGGCGCACCACATCGCCACCCAGGGGGACCTGCAAGCCATCCGCATCACCGGTGCATCGGGCCACAACCTCAAGGACGTGAGCGTGGACTTCCCGGTGGGCCTGCTGACCTGCGTGACCGGCGTCTCCGGCTCTGGAAAATCCACCCTGGTCAACGACACGCTGTACGCCGCCGTGGCGCGCCAGCTCTACCGCGCGCACGACGAGCCCGCGGCACACGAGAGCATCGATGGCATCCAGTACTTCGACAAAGTCATCAACGTCGATCAGTCGCCCATTGGCCGTACGCCGCGCTCCAACCCCGCCACCTACACCGGCTTGTTCACCCCCATCCGCGAGCTGATGGCCGAAGTGCCGGTGGCGCGCGAACGCGGCTACGGCCCTGGCCGGTTCAGCTTCAACGTGGCCGGCGGCCGCTGCGAGGCCTGCCAGGGCGACGGCATGGTGAAGGTGGAAATGCACTTTCTTCCCGATGTGTATGTGCCCTGCGATGTGTGCGCCGGCCAGCGCTACAACCGCGAAACACTGGAGGTGCTCTACAAGGGCAAGAACATCGCGCAGATTCTGGACATGACGGTGGAGGCCGCCTATGCGTTCCTGCAGGCAGTGCCGACGATTGCCCGCAAGCTGCAGACCCTGCTGGATGTCGGCCTGTCCTACATTCGCCTGGGGCAAGCGGCCACCACACTGTCGGGCGGCGAGGCGCAGCGTGTGAAGCTGGCCCTGGAGCTATCCAAACGCGACACCGGCCGCACGCTGTACATCCTGGACGAACCCACGACCGGACTACACTTTGCCGACATTGCGCTGCTGCTCAAGGTACTGCACCAGTTGCGCGATGCGGGCAACACCATTGTGGTGATCGAGCACAACCTCGACGTCATCAAGACCGCCGACTGGCTCATCGACATGGGCCCGGAAGGCGGCTCGGGCGGCGGCACCGTGGTGGGCGTAGGAACGCCCGAGGACATCGCCGCCAACCCCGCGAGCCACACCGGGCGGTATTTGAAGCCGATCCTGGAAATATAAGTGCCAAATTGGCACCTGGCCCCCGTGGAATATGCGCAAGCAGCTATAAAAAGCGTAGCGGTTGGGGTGGTTACGCCGCCATGAACCCCAGGTCCACCGGATATGCGCCGCCAAAGTTGCCGATATTGGGCAAGACCGTGGCCATCTCTGCGCCCGGGTTGACGCCAAACCACTTGGCCATGGTCGCCGCATACTGGTCCACCGAGGTGGTGGGTAGAAGACGCCCCTGGCCCACATGCCACTGGTTCTCGGGCAGGTAGTTGCCGCCTGAATCCTTGGTGTCGCTGATGCTGACTGGCGGCGGGCTGCCATAAAACGCCTTGCCGTTGACTGCACCACCCACCACAAAATGGTGGCTGCCCCAACCGTGGTCCGAACCATCGCCATTGGATGCGAGTGTGCGACCGAAGTCCGACGCCGTGAAGCTTGTCACCTGGTTGGCAACGCCCATCTCGACGGTCGCGTTGTAGAACGCTGTCATGGCATCGCTCACCCGCCCCAGGATGGTGGGGTGCTGCGCGATCAGGTTGTCGTGCAGGTCAAAACCGCCGATCGAGACAAAGAACACCTGCCGGCGATTGCCCAGCTGCGTGCGGCCTTTGATGAGGCGCGCCACCATCTTCAATTGCTGCGACAGGCTGTCCGTTCCAAACGTGGTCGCCAGGGCTGTGCCGCCCTTGGCGGGGTCAGTCGAATCCAGTGCCATCGTGATGGCCGCTTCCGAGCCCAGCGCGCGCTTGGTCACCGTGTTGTAGTCGTTCTCCAGTTTGTGGGTGCTGGTGGTCTGCTGGATCAAGGAATTGAGGGTGGAACGCACCGCGCTGGAGCCGTACACGTTGTCCGTCGCAGGGCGAATCTTGATGGCGCCACTGGTACTGACCTGGTATTGCAGCGCCGCGTCACCCGACAGAAACACCGCATTGCCGGACACCGAGATGCCTGTGAACAGCGAGTTGGAGTTGAGGCTGGGATTGGGGGGAACGACCAGGTCACCCATATTGCCACCCCAGCCAATCTTGGAACCTTCGGGGCGCGACGACTGCCAGATGGACTGCTGGTCGTTGTGGGAGTACAGCTGTGGCGGTAGCGGATTCGCGGTGCGATTGGAGCTGTGGTACTGCGCACGCGTGGTGGGCTTGATCAGCGGCCCCACATTGAGTTGCACCGCGGCCTTGCCCGCATTGAACAGTCCGGCCAGGCCGGTCATGGCGGGGTGCAGCGCGTACTGCAGCTCGGGTCCAGATGGATTCAGGGGATTTGATAGTGCCGTCGTGGGTGCCAACAAGGTAGGCGTCAGCGCCGACTTGGCAATGGCAATACCTGCCGCGCCCTGGCCAGTGGCGCCACCGCCGCGGATGGCGTGGTACTTGTCGTAGCTGACGTTGTCATAGGGGATGACCGTGTTGCCGTAGTCGTTCCCACCGAACATGAACACACAGACCAGCGCCTTGTAGTCCGTTCCGGGTGCGTTGAAAGCCGCGGCCTCGCCCATCGCCGCCAGGTTGAGGGCAAAGGGCAACGCGGTGCCTGTCAGAGCAAGCTGACCGGAGCGGCGGAGAAATGCGCGACGCGAAGGGGATGGGATATCAGAAGAATGCATGGTTCGTCTCGCTATTTCTGGATCAGGTATTCGGCGCAGGCCATGGTCAGCAGCACCGTGGCGCACACGCGGTAGCGCATATTGGTGGCCGTGGTCGTTGAGCTGGGAACAACACCGGGCATCGAACCCACCGCAGTGGTGATAAGCGACACCGTTGCACTGGAGATCTGGCCCGCACACAGCATCAGGTTCATGCGCTGCACAAGCGCACCAGGCGTGTTGGCCAGTGCGATTTGTGCGGTGTAGGCCGCCTTGATGTCGCTACGGTTATCCCCCAGCCCGCTATTGATCGTGGTGTACATGTAGTTGAGATAGCCCCCCACACTGCTCTCATTGACCAGCTGAAATTCCGGCGCCACCTTGCCCGCAGTCAGCGTGTTTGCCGGTGCCACATAGCCGGGCCGGAAGAAGTTGAACACCGAGGGCGAGCGCAGCGGACTTTGGCTCAACTGCGTGCCCGCATTGCTCAGGTCGCCAATCTTCCAGGCACCGCTGGTCGACGTCACACCAAAGGTACGAACCCATTGCACCATGCGCACCATGGGCTCGCGCAATTTGCCAAATTCGGTATCGGTCAGGCCCGCCGGACCACGGGCTTCATCGTCCATCAGGATCGCGGAGAACACGTGGGCCAGATCACCCCGGACGCCCTGGCCGTTATCGAGGAACTTGTTCACCACACGCTGCACATAGGCCGGGCTGGGATTGCTGGTCACCAGGCGCTGGATCATCTGTTTGCAGAAAAATGGCGCGGTGTTGGCATGGTTGAACAGCGTGTCCAGTGCCGTCTTGAGCGCTGCAGACGCCGAAGTATTCTCGGAGATGGTGACCCCCAGAAAGCTGGCGGCGAGCATGGAATGGTTGTTACCTACCTGCTTCATGGGCAAGCGGGCAAAG
>CAUJJV010000256.1 GCA_963205375.1 Pseudomonadota bacterium | reverse complement strand
GGTGATCAGCGTGGCGCCGAACACGCCCAGGTGTTTGGCGACCTGGGTTTCCTCTTCCTCGATCTTGTCGGGAATCAGGGTCCAGATCGCCATGCCGATGAAAGACGCGCCCAGCACCCAGCGCAGTGTGTCGCCGCTCAGTGTGGTGGTGATCCACGCACCCAGGGCGCCGGCCAGCCCATGGTTGACCACGGTCGCGCACAGGATGCCCAGGATGATGGGCAGCGGTTTCTTGAAGCGCGCCGCCAGGATGAAGGCCAGCAATTGCGTCTTGTCGCCGATTTCGGCCAGGGCAACGATGCCGGTGGAGATCAGCAAGGCTTCCATGTCAACCCCGCATCAGCGCTTCAATTTCGTCCGCATCCACCGGCACACCGCGCGTGATCAGCTCGCAGCCGGTCTCGGTCACGATGGCGTCGTCCTCGATGCGGATGCCGATGTGGTGGAACTGCTCCGGCACGCCTTCGGCCGGGCGCACATAGATGCCGGGTTCAATGGTGAGCACCATGCCGGGACGCAGGATGCGCGCGGGCCTGTCGATGATGGTTTGACCCGTGAGCGCGTCTTTGCGCTCGCTGGTTTCACCAATCTGGCTGGGCTCGGTGTAGGCGCCGCAGTCATGTACATCCATGCCCAGCCAGTGGCCGGTGCGGTGCATGTAGAACTGGAAGTAAGCGCGCTTCTCGATCACATCAGAAAGCAGGCCGACCTTGTTTTTGTCGAGCAGACCCACGTCCAGCATGCCCTGGGCCAGCACCTTGACGGTAGCCTCGTGCGGGTCGGTAAAGCGGGCACCGGCTTTGGTGGCGTCTACTGCAGCGTTTTGCGAGGCCAGCACCAGGTCGTACAGCGCGCGCTGCGGGCCGGTGAACTTGCCGTTTGCCGGGAAGGTGCGGGTGATGTCGCTGGCATAGCCATCGAGCTCGCAGCCGGCGTCGATCAGCACCAGTTCGCCGTCGCGCACCAAGCCCGCGTCGGCGCGGTAGTGCAGCACGCAGGCATTGGCACCGGCAGCGACGATGGAACCGTAGGCCGGGTACTGCGAGCCGTGGCGGCGGAATTCGTGCAACAGCTCGGCATCGAGGTGGTATTCGCGCACCTCGCGGCCCTGGCGCAGCATGGCGGCGCATTTCTGCATGGTGCGTACATGCGCGTTGGCGCTGATCTGGCTGGCGCGGCGCATCACGTCCTGCTCATGCGCGTCCTTGACCAGGCGCATTTCGTCCAGCGGACCGCACAGGTCGCGCTGCTGCTCGGGGGTGAGCGTGCCGTAGCGCACGCGGGCGCGCAGCGCGCCTAGCCAGCCATCCACGCGCGTTTCCAGCCCCTTGTGGGTGGCAAACGGAAACCACACCGCATCGCGGCCATCCAGCAGACCGGGCATGCGTGCGTCGAGCTCACCGACCGAAAAGGCCGCGTCCACGCCCAGTGCGGCAGGGGCCGCATCCGGGCCGAGCCGGAAGCCATCCCAGATTTCGCGCTCCAGGTCCTTGGGCTGGCAAAACAGCGTGGTCCTGCCATCACCTGTGACCACCAGCCAGGCGCTGGGTTCGGTGAAGCCGCTGAGGTAATAGAAGTAGCTGTCGTGGCGGAACAGAAAGTCGCTGTCGCGGTTGCGTTGCTGCTCGGGCGCCGTGGGCAGGATGGCAACGCCTTTGGGGCCGATGTGGGCGGCCAGGGCGGCGCGACGTTGTGCGTACAGGTTGTGTGTCATAGCGTGGTGTCCATCGTGGACGGTGTGCAAAAGTAGTTTCAGGCGTTGAGTTGCGCCAGGCGCTCGGGGGTACCCACATCGGTCCAGCGGCCTGTGTAAAGCTCGGCACTCACTTTACCGTGGTCCATCGCCCGGCGTAAGAGCGGGGCCAAAGCCGCCTTGGTGCCGGTGGGGTTGCCCGGTGCGATGTCGCACCAGGGTGCTTCAAACAGGCCACGCCGGTACAGACCGATGGTGCTGTAGGTGTAGCGCGCCTCGGGTGTGTCTTTGGGCAGGTTCAGGGCCAGACCCGCTTGTGTGCCAGTGGCAGTGCCCAGACCAAAGTCGCCCGCCGGGTTGTGCTCAGGGTTGGGCACCAGCCACAGGTGGGCCAGCATGCCGCTGTGCACAAAGCGCGTCACCGCGTCCTGCGCGAACACAAAGTCGGGCGCATACACATCGCCTGCCAGCACCCAGAACACCTCGCCCAGCTGGGGCAGCGCACGCGCAATGCCACCGGCGGTTTCCAGCGCGCCGCCAAAATCGCGGCCTTCGTGGGAGTACTGGATGTGCATGCTTGCTGTGGATTGCTCCTGATTTGATAGCTGGTTGCGCATATTCGACGGGGGCTGGAGGCCAAAAATGCTTCCAAGCTGCTGCTCGATCTGCTCGCCCAGCCACGCCGTGTTGATCACCACCTGGCCAAAGCCGCCACGGGCCAACGCTTCCAGGGGCCATTGCATCAGCGGCTTGCCCTGCACCTGCAGCAGGGGTTTGGGGCAGGTGTCGGTCAGCGGGCGCATGCGCTCGCCGCGGCCGGCGGCCAGCAGCATGGCGGTGGCAGAAGGCGGGGTGGAGGTGGTGTTCACGGTGAAGCAATTCGAAAAAGCAGCCAATCGAGCATAGCCCATCATCAAACAACCCACCGTGGTTGCTCAATCGAGCGTAAAATACACGCACCGCTGCAATTTGCTTACCTTTGCAGTGGTTGTAGTCTGACAGGCTCTGCGGCATCACCCACGCTGCACCCACACCTTCCTGGCCGATAGTCTCGGCCCCTCCGGTCGTCAAACTCCCCTGTGCGGCGAGCTTTACTTCCGGTCCTATTTCTCACTCCGTTTCCTCAGATGGTTTTTTAACCAAGACCGTCATTCCCCCTGCGTCGCGCGGTTCATTGAAACTGCGGTCGCTTTTTTGAAAGATTCCTCCATGGGCAAGAAACTTTACGTTGGCAACCTCTCCTACTCGGTAGATGACCATTCCCTCAACCAAAACTTCTCTGACTTCGGCACCGTTTCGTCTGCCAAGGTCATGATGGACCGCGACAGCGGCCGCTCCAAGGGCTTCGGCTTTGTGGAAATGTCCAGCGACGCGGAAGCCCAGGCGGCTATCAGCGGCATGAACGGCAAAAACGTCGATGGCCGCGATATGGTGGTCAATGAAGCCCGTCCCATGGAGCCACGTACCGGTGGCGGTGGTGGCTACGGCGGTGGCGGTCGCTATGGTGGTGGCGGCAACCGCTACTAAGACCTGCACTGCAGCGCAAGAGACCGGCCTTCTGGCCGGTTTTTTTTTCGTCCGGCGTCAGGTGACCGGGCACCACCGGCCAGAGTCCGGGCATACGCTGGCCCGCGCACCTTGGTGCCAGACCTGTTCTTCCTCCAGCCGCAACGCGGTAGCCGGGTCGGTGTCAAAAGCGATTCCCAGCGCCTGCGCGACATCGGCATGCTCGATGGGCAGTTCCCAGGTCAGGAACAGCTGGGTGCAATCCTTGGCAAGGGCAAAGTCGGCCACATCAAAGCCGGCGCTGTGACGCGCGATGACGGCGTGGGGCTGGCCTGTATCGAAGACCAGAACCGTACCCCGGACCAGGGGGATGCGAAGGCCGATAGACGGGAAATGCACGTCCAGTCCCTTGTCCGCGCTCAAAAACAGATTGCAGAAGGCCGCACCGCCGTAGAGTGCTGCATCGTGGTGGTACCGCGCGCCACGGCAGGCCATGAGGGCCACGTCGCTGGCGGCCAGCACATCG